>JBOIEG010000132.1:0-3395 GCA_050740915.1 Gammaproteobacteria bacterium
GAATTTAGGCAAGCCTGGAACCAAAATCCCAAGCCCTTCATCTGGACGGCCACCGTCGAGGACATCATCAAGAAGATCGAGCGGGCGCGGGTCAAGATGGAGCAGATCAAGCCCGGATCCACCCTGCCTCAAGGGAAAAAGAAGGCGGCTTAACTGTACAGTTATTTAAGGGACACTACACTAGGTCTGACACTGCTGCAGCTTCAGGATTACACGCGCGGCTTTGATGAGTACGAATGGCGCTGGAAGACCGGCCAGTTCACGCCCTTTGCTTGTCCCCATCCGCTTTGGGATGGTCAGCCCCTGCCCGGCCAAACCCTGCTGATCTACACAGAGCAAGGCGCAGGCGATGCACTGCAGTTCGCCCGTTACTTGCCACTCGCCGCCGAGCGCTGCGCCAAGCTCATCGTCGTTTGCACGGAAGATCTGCTCCCGCTGTTCGCCACCATTCCAGGGATCGCCGAATTGCGTCAACCCGGGCAGTTTCAGGTGCGCGAGTTCGATGTCCACCTGCCGCTCTTGAGCCTGCCGCGGGTTTTCGCGACTACGCGCGAGAGCATTCCAGCCCCGATCCCTTATTTCGATGTCGCGGCTATGCTCCGGCGCAAGGGGATGGCATCGCCCCGCTTACCCGCTTCTTCTCAGCTTAAGCTCGGGGTGGCCTGGGCCGGGAGTCCAAGCTACAAGCACGATCGCCAGCGCTCGTGCTCGCTCGCGGCGTTCCTCCCGGTGCTCGAGATCCCCGGCATCGAGTTCTATAGCTTGCAGAAAAAGCCGCAGAGCCAGGAGCTCCAGCGCCTGCCTCCTGGGGTCACGGTGCATGATCTGGATGGCTCGTTGAATGACTTTGGAGATACCGCGGTGCTCATCAACCAGCTGGACCTGTTGATCACGGTCGACACTGCGGTCGCGCATCTCGCAGGGGCTTTGGGCAAACCGGTCTGGACTTTGCTCCCCCATGTGCCCGACTGGCGCTGGGGTTTGGAGGGCGAGAGCACGCCCTGGTATCCCAGCATGGGGCTCTTTCGCCAGCCTCGCAGAGACGATTGGGAAGAGGTGATAGCACGGGTAGCCCCAGCGCTAGGAGAGTGGAAACACAGGATCTGACTCCCACCCTTAGCGTCCGGATCCACGCTCGCTGGTGCGATTGACCCATCGAGCACCAAGCAATGCAGGAATATTGAGTTTAGCGGCCGAGCCAAACGCTGGATGAGGTGACGGGACAGATCCGGGGTCTGTATGCGTTTCAACGCGGTTTGTTTGATCAGAAATGTGGAAATGACCCGGTGGATGACCTGCAACACCGGCGAGAGCAGATCCTTACAACGTAGATTTGCACCCCAAAAACTTAAGAAGTCGCTTCGGAACATTGAATTCAGAACGGTGCGGGGCATGGCGGGCGTCGATGAAGGATGTGGCCGCAATATTTGGCGAATGAGTGCCGACTAAGCCGGCTGTACGCTCTTCTTGGCGGTCAGCGACAAGCGTTTGATCAAGGTACGCAAGAACACCTTGTAAAAGCGCAGCTGGCACTCGGTGGACAAGCGCTGGATCGAGGTCGAATTGATCCCGATTAGACCAATCGGGCCGTCTGCCACGATCGAGGCGGTGCGCCTTTCCTTGGACAGATGGCCCATTTCGCCGAAACAATCGCCTTTTTTAAGCCTTCCGATCAGCGTAACGCCGTTTTTCACCACTACTTCGCCGTTAACTAAAACATAGAAGCAGTCCTCGATTTCGCCTTCGGTGATCACGCCGGCGCTCGGTCCCAGCTCCTGCCATAAACCACCGTTTACGATCTCCCATAGCTCGCTCTGCGAGAACTCGGTGAAGAACTCCAGATCGCGCAGGATAAGAAATTTTTCCTTGGCCGAAATGTCAACCTGCGGTTGGTTTAAATGTTTGTACAGCACGGCCAGATCGTGCGCGAGGTCGAGCCCCGAACGATAGCGGTC
The DNA here is from genome assembly GCA_050740915.1 of Gammaproteobacteria bacterium. Taxonomy (GTDB): domain Bacteria; phylum Pseudomonadota; class Gammaproteobacteria; order JBOHHR01; family JBOHHR01; genus JBOHHR01. The sequence continues at coordinate 1,956 of JBOIEG010000132.1, forward strand.
ACGCTTGTCCTTCTCCAACGCCCTCAAGGTGATTTTTTCTATTGCCGGCGAGATCTCGGGGCGCAGTTCTCGCAGGGAGGGTGGGTGCTCGTTCGCGATTTTACTAATGAGCTTCGGAAAGGTGTCGGCCGCAAAGGGATGCTCGCCCGTCAGCATTTCGTACATTACGATCCCTAACGAAAAAAGATCAGCTTGCGGCGTGATCGGCTCTTCATGGATCTGCTCCGGCGACATATAGCGCGGCGAACCCACGAAGGCCGTGGCCTTAGTGACGGTGGACTCCGTACACGCTCTAAAGGCCACACTGAAATCGGCTATTTTCACTTCGTTATCCGCCATGAGCAAGATATTCGACGGCTTGACATCGCGGTGGGTTACTCCCTGCTTGTGCGCATAATCCAAAGCTTTTGCGCACTTGAAGACGATCTCCAACGCCGTCTCCACCGGCAGAAGATTGTTCTTTCGACAATGGGGCTTGAGCGTCTTGCTCCCTTCCACCAATTCTGTCACCAGGTAACAGGTGTCTCCCTCAATACCCGCGTCGTAGACTGCGAGTATGTTGGGGTGCTTGAGGGAACCCGCGGTCTGGGCTTCGTTGAAGAACAGCTTGCGATAACGCCTGCGTTCGTCATCATCAAGCTGACTTGCTGTTAAAACCTTGATCGCGACATGACGATTGATATAGGGATCGTGCGCTAAATACACCGTTCCCATGCTACCCCGCCCGATGGTGTCGATTAACTCGTACTTCCCCAATCGGGGGTGTTCAGAGGGAATCATCGCATCAGAGCTTGTGAAAAAATCTGCTGCGCTCGAGATCTCGTGTTCCGGCGGTGCTCGGAATCCTCATGTATTTCACTATACTCCGGTTGCTCGTCTCATCCTCGAGACTCGCCCCTGCGGGGCTTGTGCACCGTTTCGCTCCCGACGAAACGGTCCTGCGCTCCGGCGGAACGCGACCTCCCTTCGCTCGCGACGATTTTTTCACAAGCTCTCACTCGTTTTTGTTCCGGGCCTATCATTAACACCACAACACCACCCTCTAAGACATCATTGCCTTGTTTCGGGTGCCACCACCTGAAGTCTAGTCGCTGCGCCGCTGAAGTGCCGAGTTTGATCCTCTCCGCCAACCGCTCGATAGAAATGCCCCAGCAGCCTGTCGGACTTAGGAAGAACCTACTACGGTGGTGGAAAATAGGTCCATATTTCCGATCATTTTCGTTAAATAGTTACCACTATTCGCCTTAAATGATCGAAAATCTGTCCTCGATTTCCCACTCGCCTCGCTACGGTTCGCTAAGTCCGACGGGCTGCTAGTGTAGTGTCCCTTAAATAACTTTACAGACTTTCCAGTGATTGCTATGGTCTCGCTCATGCCGAACACCCGCGTGGCGATCAAGTTGCAGCCGGCTGAACGCACGCCGCTGGAGACCTGGGGAT
>JBOIEG010000133.1:0-2488 GCA_050740915.1 Gammaproteobacteria bacterium
GAACGAACCGACACCGGCCGATACCACAGGCACCCGCCGAAATACCGCCGCGTTAGGCGTGGGGCTCAGTACCCCACGCTTGATAAGTCGCGTCTTCGCATTGTAGAAGCCCTTCAGATTCAGACCCCGGGCACGGGCATACTCCACCATCGTCTGCCCCGCCGCTTCGCAGGCCCGGATGTGATCCAGCCACTTGCGGCTCTCGTCCGAAAGATTCTCTGGGTGATTCGCCGACATCGCCGTCCTCCTCTCAATTGACCAAAAGACAGTCTGTCAACAAATCCGTCCCCAAAACAGATGGGGTTGGCTAACCGCTTACGTTGGAGCAGACTTATAAGATAACCGAGCCTTGGAATTGGCCGCAGCACTGGCAAAAGCCACCGTGTCTAGATGAGTAGGGTTAATTTCAATCCCCTGGAGGATGAGGGCCATACGCTAAACCGCCACCAGGGTGAAGGAGTGCATGTCGGAGACGGGGGTCATTTTTGGCCTGTTCTCGAAGCCGAGCTTCTTCTTCAGGGTCTCCCATAGCGTAGCGTCGAATCGCGTCTTCAACCTTTGGATCAAGGCCGCCTGTTTGCTGGTCATGGCCGGGCAGCTTTGGCTCAAGAGCCAACGGTATTTCTTTCGGCGCATGAATCTCCTGCTTATTGATGCCCCCTCCATGCGGCAGTTGCTCTTTTGGGCTAGTTTTTCTTTGATTTGTTGGTTCTTGATTGGGGCTCTTCCCTGAGCCCCCACGCTCCTTCATATATTATTGATTATAACGGGAATTACTTATAAACGCAAGAATTTTTCCAGGTTATCAACCACTTATAGAGATCTAGAAACTTTATGGTTGCCGATGCAAAAACCCCCATTCGATCTGATACCAGAAAGCGAGAAGATTCGGCTGATTGATGAGGCGTTAAATCATCCCAGTTGCCCAATCCCTATTGAGGTTATTCGCTCTTTAACTAAAGAGGCAAAACTGGCTGTATTCGACAAACTCGTTGAAGCTGGTGGTATAAAGCGGAAGGAAAGAGCAGGGTATATTGGAGAAAAAACCAACAATAGAGCTGTACCCAGAAAAGAAAACACAAGCGTACCAAGACAGTCAGAAACAGTAGGGGATTACAGCGGACTGTATTCAATTATTGGCACTGATTTGAAAAAAGACATAGACGTTGCTATCTCACAGAAAGCACGTCAACAAGGCTTGTATATCATCGGCGCAAATGGGACAGGAAAAACAACCTTATTAGCGAACTTGATACTGTCAGATATTAAAAATGGATTAGGTCTAGCTGTTCTCGAGCCACACGGGGATTTAACCAAAACAATAATTGCTGGCCTTCCTGAGAATCGTTTAAAGGACGTGATATTACTGGATATTATGGAGAGTGAGTATCCGTTTGGACTTAACCTGTTTGAATGTCCTGAGCCAGCAACCATTAAAACAATGGCCTCAACTGCAAATTTTGTCTCTCACGTGTTTGCCAAAGTGTGGGGAGCTGGTACAGAGACACCGCGGTTGATGCAGTTACTGCGGGCAGTAACACGAACACTTATCGAAAATCTTGGAACAACTTTTAGTGAGATTCCCATTCTTTTATCAAGTGATTCTGTGCGGGAAAGAATGGTTGAGGATCTTACCAATAGTTCTATCGTGTCGTTTTGGGAAGTTTACAATGGTATGTCTGCACGTGATAAAACAGCGTACACCGACTCAACTATGAATAAGGTTACAAGTTTCTTAGATGAGCCGATGATAAGAAATATGCCTCATCCGCAGAATTTGTGGGTACTGATCTGAGGCGTATTTATGCATCTGATTCATTACTTGGAATAAAGTTACGTTCTATAGGTCCGAAATTTTGGGTATCAAAAAATCTGTTGGGCTGTGGGCATGTGGGCAACAGGGAAGTTGTCCATATATCCACAGCCAGAGCCTGTAGGACTTGCGTCAGAATCGTTGTTTTCCTCAGACGCCCTTAACTCCATGGGGTCTATCAAGTAGAAAACTACCCACAAATTTTGCTGAGAGCCGAATTAATAAGGGCTTTTTGGAATCGCAAGGGGCGGCGGCGCTTTCCAATACAATATTTTTTCAGCCAGAGCGAGATCACGACCGGGGGCGTCTCCTTTATAAGCGTTGCTCCTGGGACTCAACTAATTGGCTTATCAGCCTCCTCCAAAGACGCACCTCCAGGCGATAGACAATTCAAGCAATTCGTTTCAGGGCTAAAGGTCATGTATACGATATTTCTTGAGTCCATAAGGCAACAAATTTGCCAGGGAGTCGGGCTGCGTTGCCCATTCTGGAATGGAGAGTGTTGCCAACGTAGAGGCTACCGTAAGGGGTTCAGAAAGCTGTTGGAGCGTAAGCGGTTAGCGAACCCCACCCTGTTGATCAGCGGGTTAATGGATTAAGGTCGTTCGGTTTCAGGTTATGGGGGAGCAGTTTTTCGATTTGGGCGACGGTGCTGGCCTTGGGTAGCTCGGTAAA
>JBOIEG010000134.1:0-1049 GCA_050740915.1 Gammaproteobacteria bacterium
TGGTGTGATCCTTGGAGGAGGTGCGGGGGCGCCGGGTGCGAACTGACGCGTGTCATTTCATGCAGCATCATGCAGTCCGAGGCCCCCGCGACCTTGTTCATCTTGCTTTCGGAATATACGTCGGCACTTCGCCATTGAGGCAGTGCTCGCAATGAAACGTAAAACGACACTCAGGCACCGCTGCACAGCTAGCGATGTAGGCGTCGATACGGCCCTGGTCGCACGTCCTTAGCCCGCCACACTGTCCGCTGAAGTCGGCCCACGCGACCGTTTCGCTGAGCACGAAGAGCCCGTTGTGTCGCGCGAGTTGTTGGAGCTGATTCGGCGACGGGTCCCAAGCGTGTCCGTCCTTGGTGCGGTCCGGGTGGAAGCTCGCTGGGTACGCGCCGATGTTTCGGAGGCGGAAGTCGTAGGTCAGCGATGCGGAGTCGCCGGGCTTGGGTGGGCGAAAGCTGTCATCGGCGGTGACGTAGGCGATGCCCGCGCCACGGTAGATTCGGATGTGCTCCGCCACGTCCTGCTTACCCGCGCAGTAGGTGGGGTTGCCGCCCCAGTCATCCCGCCCGCGGCAATTGTCGAATTCGTTGTGTGTGAAGATGGCGACGTTTCGAAACTCTGACGCTATCGTAGCCACGTTACGAGCCCACTCAGCCTGGTCAAACAAAGATACCTGACGCTTCAGCGTGCAGTTGCCGATGAGCACGACCTGTGCGCCCGGAACGCGCGCCAGGAGATTCAATGTGTCATAGAGCCTAACTTCGTCGCGGGGCTTCGTCGGGTATGCGTGGCTCCCGTCCCAGAACTCCGTCTCGGAGCACACCTGGAAGGTGTTCCACCCCTGCCCCATCGCGGCGCTGACGAACGCGAGCACGTCGTCTTCGCTCTGCCCGGGGTGCCCCAGTCCGAAGGCGATGATGCCCTGGTAGGAGTCCCACGAGAAGGGCTGGTCGACGCGAGGATGTTCGACCGGCGCCGACGTGGTGGTCGTGGTCACGGGTGTCGGGCCGGTGAACGTCGAATCGGAGCAGGCAAGCAGGACGAGCCCGAGG
>JBOIEG010000135.1:0-1011 GCA_050740915.1 Gammaproteobacteria bacterium
TCCCCGAAGGCCCGATCCACGGCTTGTGCATCGACCGCCTGCAACACCCGGCGCAGCGTAGGCTCGGAAGGTGGCTCGAAGCGTTGGGTCTTAGGGTTGAAGCGCGCCCGCAGGCGCTTGAGCTGGGACTGGGTCAAGCGTTCCACCCACTCGGCGATCGCCGTATAGCCCCGGCTGCCTGCGAGCACCGCGGCGAGTGCCATGGTCAGCACGCTGGCGAAGGGGTGGCGCAGGCCCAAGGGCTTGCGGCAGTCGGGGAGTTGGCGCAAGCGCTGATGTAGGTCTTCCATTTGTTTGGTGCTCAAGGTGATCGCGTGCATGGGCGTCCTCCACTGGGGATGGGGTTTTGGATCACACAGCCACGTCCGCGCCCGAGGATGCAGGAAATAGAGCAGCACCTCTTTGGGCGCGTCATGGCGCCAATAGCACGCGTTGGTTTTGCCAAAGCCCCGGGTTATGCCCACGACCACCCAGTTAGCCGCGCGGTAGCCGGCCCCGGTATAACACGCGCGGTTGACGAAGGTCTCTGCCAACACCACCGGATGGCCGTGCACCGCCGCCAGTCCTGAGACAGCCGCTTGAGCGTCAACGACAGCACCCGCGAGGCGAGGTTGGGGACACGCACGTCGGGCAGGATGAGAAAACGGGCGTTATTGGCGATGAGCGGCAGCCGCTGATGCTGCAGCACCGGGGGCCAGCCGATCCACCGGTCGCGCGCCGTGCATTTCAACGCTGCGGCCTGCCAGCCGAGCAGCGCGAGCCACTCGTCCCCCCCCACGGCCACATAGCGCAGGGAGTGGCCCACGAGCACCTGCACGCCCAGATAATGGTGGGCCCGCATCAGCGCATCCCAACGCACCCGCTCTGCAGGCACAATCGGGCGGACCATGACCTGACGGAGAACCTCCGGGGGCGCGAGGCGAGGCATGTGGGGGGCCAAAGCCATGCCCGAGGTTATACGGCATCCTGCAGGGAAAATCCAGTTCTATCTACTAATGCACTCCAATCAAC
>JBOIEG010000136.1:0-7922 GCA_050740915.1 Gammaproteobacteria bacterium
CTTTTTGCTTTGCGATTCGATAAATTACGCGGAAGCAATTTATCGAAGTGCCCTGTTGTAGCTGATCGGAAAGCAGCCTATGCCGTGCCGGGCGCGCCACAGGCGCCGGCGGCAAGAGGCCCGCCGACCGACAGTCGCCCAATCTGGATGAAACGCCCGCTCACGGGATGGTCTATATAGGGTACTTCGAAAAATTCCATCCATAGAACTTTTCGAATCGGTATATCCCTATACCGCCGGGCGCTTCGAATTAATCGAAGTGCCCTATAGGCATATGACGAGGCGATGCCGGCATTGGGAACGAAAACACACGACTTGTATGCCGTAATGGGTAATCCAATTTCCCACAGCAAGTCACCCCAGATCCACCGAGCCTTTGCCGAACAAACGGAGCAAGCGATGGACTATCGCGCCATCTGTGTAGCCGCGGGAGGGTTCGAGGATGCGCTGCGGCAGTTTCGTGCTCGCGGCGGTAAGGGGATCAATGTTACTCTCCCCTTCAAGCAAGACGCCTCCCGCTTGGCCGGCGAAGTCAGCGAAGGGGTGCGCCGAGCAGGCGCGGCGAACACGCTATGGTTCGACTCCAAGGACAAGATCCACGCCGAGAACACGGACGGGATCGGACTGGTGCAAGATATCGTGGTGAATCATCAACGCTCTTTGCGCGGGCAGCGCATTCTGCTGCTGGGGGCGGGTGGCGCCGCACGCGGGGTAATGGCGCCTTTATTAGCCGAAGATCCCGCAGGGATTTGGTTGGTGAATCGGACCGACGCTAAGGCCGAGGAGTTGGTGCAGCTTTTCGGCGATCTGGGCGAGATCCGGCGTCTAGACTATGAGCGCCTTGCTGGAAATCGGTTTGACCTGATCATTAACGCCACATCCGCCAGCCTTCAGGGGGGCCTGCCCCCGCTGCCCGCCGGTCTGCTTGCCGCCGGAGCCTGTTGTTATGACATGATGTATGGGGCCAAAGCTATGCCCTTTGTGCGTTGGGCGCGTAACGAGGGTGCTGCGCAGGCGCTCGATGGTCTCGGCATGCTGGTCGAGCAGGCGGCGGTGTCGTTTTATCTGTGGCGCGGAGTAAGGCCAGACACGCAAGCCGTTATCGCAAAATTGCGTAAGCCGATGGGTTAAGCGGGCGGCCGTTTCCCCGCAAGGTGAACACGCGTCAGAAAAGGGCGAGTGCAGGTGATCACAAACGGTCTGTGCTTGGATGGGGGGATGCACATTTTAAGCGTAAGCCCTGGCAGCTTAAGATCTTTATGGGGCAAGCGCCTATTTAAGACGCGGCTCAATATGGTTATTCGCTGGCCGAATCAGCGCAAAGCCACGTATCTAGAGGGTGTTGCGGCCTTTCATCGCAGGGTTTGCACAAGTTTATCCACAGACTCTGTGGGTAATTTTCCCTGGGAAACAGGGTGAGGGTAGGTAGGGAATGTGCTTGACCGTGAGCATGCCTAATAAATGGCGCGGTATTCGACTGGCAGGTATCGTGATGGCGGCCTTAGCCATACGGGGTTGCCGATCCCCTGTCGCCACGGAGCCCTTGTCGCGTATCACGCCCGTGCCGGAGAAGTTGCGTTATTGGCCGCGACATAGCTGGCGTGCGCTGCTCGATTGGCCGGATAGCTGCGAAGAAGTGTTTGACCGATTCGATCCCCGTTGGAGCGGTGTCCAGGTCTATCCTTTGCCAGCAAAGTTGCTGGTCGAAGTGGCCTGTACTCGAGGCGCCTACCAGAGATCCCAGATTTACTATTATGTCGATGAGGATCCACGGGCGCGACGCATTGAACCTATACGGTTTCGGACCTTCGAGGTACTGGGCGCGGGTGCGGCCGATATCATCGCGAAGGAAGACATCGAACTGTGGGGATCCCCGGAGTTTCGGGCCAAGACAGCTGAGCTCATCGTATTCAACAAGTTCCGTGGCCTCGGCGATTGCGGCAGCTTGTCGACCTACAAGCTCGATGGCGCCCGGGCACGATTGCAGTCGTTCAAGCTGAAAGCCGTTTGCGATGGCAAGGGCGTGGGCAAACCGGAGCAATGGATGGACATTACGCACAGCATAAGGCGGTGAATCAGATCTCGGGTGCAATAGACTGATGGAGGTGCGCCGTGAAATTTGAGGACAAGCGCTTCTTTGACGAATATGAAAAAATCTATGGTGCTCTGACACCAAGCCAAGCCGATGGGCTGCGAAACCTTCTTCGGTTCATCGAGGCGGATGCAGAGATCCAGAGCCCTGTCCTGAGCCATCCTGAGGTACTGCGTGCTGAGGTTCTCGAAGCATCGAAGGAGCTGGGATGGGCCGCTTATATGCTGGCCACGGTAAAGCACGAATGTGCGGACACCTGGCAGCCTATCGTCGAGCGGGGATCCGCGGATTATTTTAATAAGTACAACGCGGGCACGCCCATTGGGCGCGGCTTGGCAAGACTCAAACCGGGGATGGTTATCGTTTTAGGGGACGGGGTTATGTGCAGATCACCGGTCGGGCGAATTATTCCAAAATGAATCAGGCGCTTGGTCTTCGTGCCGCACTATTAAACGATCCCGACGAGGCCCTGGATCCGGAAATCGCTTATCGGATCATGTCCTACGGCATGCGCCAGGGTTCCTTCACCGGAAAGCGGCTTGGACATTACATCAGTGAGGCGCAGAAGGATTATAAGAACGCGCGTCGCATCATTAACGGCCTCGATCAGTGGGCGAAGATCAAAACCTATGCCGAGGAGCTAGAGTCGGTGCTGAGATCGAGCGTAATTAGCTGACAACGCCACAATTAACCGAGGGGCACTTCGATAGATTGCTTCCTTGCAATTTATCGACGTGCCTTGATATCGTTTTTTTGGAGGATGAAAGCTATGGTGACCCATGCTGCTCCCGCGAAGGATCTGGAAACAAGCGTGCTCGAACGTGGTCGGCGCATACTCTCCGCCATGCAACGACATGCCAGGGACGCTCGGATCGAAAATCAGTGGGTCGATCGGTTTCTCCAAAAGATCGTGGAGGATGAACGCTTCCGTGTTCAAGCCCTCAGGTTCGTGGATGTCCTGCCCGCTTTAAAAAGCGACGGGGATCTCGCCCGTCACTTGGAGGAATACTTCGCCGGGCACGATCTTCCCCTCACCGGGTTGATCAAATTCGGGATCCGCTATACGCGGGCGGAATGGGCCACGACTCTGTTGGGCGGAACAGTGCGAAAAGCGATGAAGAACCTGGCGCGGCGGTTCCTCGGAGGTGCGGATATCAGCGAGGTATTGGCGACCGCCAAACGGCTTCGTGAACGCGGTATCGATGCCAGCATCGACCTGCTGGGGGAAGCCATCGTGAGCGAAGCGGAGGCGGATAGTTATCGGGATAGCTATTTGCGTTTGCTGGAAGAAGCATCTCTACAACTCGTGGATCGGTCCGCAGCGGGTGAGAAACCCCCTCAACTCAACGTCTCGCTGAAGGTCTCATCGCTTTATTCGCAAATCACTCCCTTGGATCCAGACGGCAGCGTCGAGGGCATTGCCTCCCGGCTGCGCCCAATTCTGCTCGCCGCATGCGCGAAGGGTGCCTCTGTGTGCCTAGATATGGAGCACTACGACATTAAAGGTATCACCCTGGAATGCTTTCGCCGCTTGCTGATGGAGCCCGAGTTACACTCGTGGGCGGATATTGGGATCGCGATGCAGACCTATCTAAAGGACACCGAAGCCGACCTTAAGGAACTGGCCGAATGGGCGAAAACGCGGGGCGCTCCCGTGTCGGTGCGTTTAGTGCGCGGGTCGTATTGGGATTATGAAACCGTGATCGCCAGCCAGAACGGCTGGCGCGAGCCGGTATGGCCAACCAAATGGCAGACCGATGCCTGCTACGAGAGATGCACCCGGTTGTTGATGGACAGCCACCCGCACCTGCGTCCGGCAATCGCGACCCATAACATCCGCAGCATCGCGCTAGCCATGGAGCTGGCAAAGGAGCGCAGCCTGGGCGCGGAACAGATCGAGTTCCAGATGCTGCACGGAATGGCCCAGTCGCTGGAAAACGTGATCCCTGAACAAGGTTTCCGATTGCGGATCTATGTCCCCTTTGGAGAGCTGTTGCCGGGCATGGCTTATCTCACACGCCGGCTGCTGGAGAATACATCCAGCCAATCGTTTCAACGTATGAGTCATACCCAGCATCTCTCGCCGAGCCAGTTGCTTGCGACGCCCCATGCCCCAGGCGCCGTTGCGGAAAACAGCACGGCACCGCAGGAGCATGCCGAGGATGCCTTGCAGTTGCAGAGCTTCCGCAATGAACCCCGGCGCCGATTTACGGCCCGAGCAGAACGGCTGGCGTTTCATTCCGCTATCGCTACCGTGCATAAGCTCCTGGGACAGAGCTATGGCCTTGCCATCGGCGGAAAATCCCTCGACACCGGTGACTACCGGGTCTCGCTCAATCCAGCCCGACCCGAAGAGATCGTAGGAAAGGTGGCGCAGGCGACAGCCGAGCAAGCGGATCACGCGCTGGAGGCGGCTGCTTCTGCTTTCGAGTCGTGGTCAGCGCTAAAGATGGAAAGGCGGGCGCGCTATCTCTTGGATGCGGCAAGCCAACTTCGTGCCCGGCGCGATGAATTTGCCGCGTGGGAGATCGTTGAAGCGGGGAAACCTTGGGCCGAAGCCGATGCCGACGTCACAGAAGCGATCGATTTCCTCGAATACTACGCGCGCCAGGCGATGTGCTTTGCGGCGGCGCCGGGGATCAGTGCTCCTGGGGAAATCAACACCAATGTGTATCGCCCTCGGGGGGTGGGGATCATCGTGCCGCCGTGGAATTTTCCCCTGGCCATACTGACCGGCATGTTGTCCGGCGCGATCGTCGCTGGGAACACGGTGATTTTGAAGCCTTCCTCCCACACTCCCGTGATCGCCGCGCGTTTTGTCACCCTACTCCAAGAGATAGGATTCCCGGACGGGGTGGTGCAGTTTCTACCGGGTTCCGGCAATGTCATAGGGGATCACCTGGTAACCCATCCTGGGGTCCATTTCATCGCCTTTACCGGCTCCCAAGCGGTAGGCACGCGCATCGTGCGGCTCGCCGCGGAGTTGCAATCGAATCAGCGCCACGTAAAACACGTGGTTGCTGAGATGGGCGGCAAGAATGCCGTCATCGTCGACAGCGATGCCGATCTGGATGATGCCGTTGTCGGGATCGCGCATTCGGCGTTTGGCTACCAAGGCCAGAAATGCAGCGCGTGCTCGCGGGTGATCGTGGTGGGTGGCCAATACGAACGTTTTCTCAAGCGCCTGATCGAGGCAACCCGCAGCCTGAAGATAGGCCTGCCGGAAGAACCCGGCACTTTTATTGGCCCGGTCATATCCGCGGCCGCCCGCGATCGGATCCGTAAAGCCATTGAGGTGGGCCAACAGACCGCCGAGCTGGTTTTACATAGCGAGCGCCACGATTTGGAGCCCGGGTATTTTGTCCCTCCGGCCATCTTCAGCGACGTGCAACCCGATTCCCCGCTCGCCCAAGAGGAGATCTTCGGACCCGTGCTGGCAGTGATGCGCGCCAAGGACATGGAGCAAGCGTTGCAGATCGCCAATCAGTCGGCCTATGCGCTCACCGGCGGCCTGTATTCGCGTAGCCCGGCCAACATCGCTAAGGTGCGCCGGCAGTTGCAGGTGGGCAATCTCTACGTTAACCGTAAGATCACGGGCGCTTTAGTCGGCCGCCAGCCTTTCGGCGGTTACAAGCTAAGCGGCTTAGGCAGCAAAGCCGGAGGGGCAGATTACCTACGCCAGTTTCTGTTACCCGTGACCCTGACCGAGAATACCCTAAGACGCGGCTTTGCCCCGGGCGATCACATCGCCGACATCGACCTCGCGGCGTGGTAGCGCCCGCGTTACGGCGTAGGCTCTACTCCCAACGTCCCCAGTAGAAATATCCACAATCAGCTTGGCTAGCTGGTTCGTATCGTGGGGTCGTTTCGGCTTCTTCATGCGCGTGAGACTTGCACACCTAGCCTGAGCGGTCAAGCATGGTCAGGATTCAAACTGAGACACTACCCGATTTCCGCGATGATTGACAAACAAGCTGAGCCTTCAGTTCAGTGCTTTCCTATTTAACGAAAAAAGGGCGTTTATTCGTTTATTCTTCCTATACTTGTGTCTGAAGCTGATAGAACGCGGATTCATCCGCTACTTCTTGTCCGAGGGCCATGATCTCGTCAATGAGCAGGGCGCCCGTCTTAGGCGTCACGAGCCCGCTTCGTCTGGTAAGCATCCCAAACGATTCTTCCCACGGTTGATGTATGCCGACAGAACGAAAGGCGAATAACCGTCCGAACATCCACATGCGAGCGCCATGCAACTTACCGATCAGCACGCCAAATACTTCGCCTACGAGCTGACCAAGCGCTGTTCGTCAGACAGCATGGAGAAGCTCGCCGGCGCGGTGGCCGGCGCACAGGTGGATCTCAATCCTCACCAAGTGGACGCGGCGCTCTTCGCATTCAACTCGCCGCTCTCAAGGGGCGCGTTGTTGGCGGACGAGGTGGGCCTCGGCAAGACCATTGAGGCGGGGCTTGTTCTTTCCCAGAAATGGACCGAGCGAAAGCGCCGCGTCCTCATCATCACGCCGTCGAATCTCCGAAAGCAGTGGCACCAGGAGCTGGTGGAGAAGTTCTTCCTGCCCTGCCGGATATTGGAGACGAAGCCCTACAACGAGGCAATCAAGCAAGGGAATCTTCGTCCTTTTGAAATCAACGACACCATGGTCATCTGTTCCTACCACTTCGCTCGCGCCAAGGCGACGGATATTGCCACTACCCCGTGGGACTTGGTCGTCATTGACGAAGCGCATCGGCTGCGCAACGTCTACAAACCGTCCAACGTCATTGCCAATACTCTCAAGTCGGCGTTGAAAGAGCGGCACAAGCTGCTGCTAACGGCGACGCCGCTCCAGAATTCGCTGCTGGAACTGTTCGGCCTGGTCAGCATCATTGACGAGCACGCATTTGGCGATCTCAAGAGCTTTCGCGAGCAGTTCGCCAACCTGTCTCAGGAGCAGGTCTTTCATGACTTAAAGGCGCGCCTCCGGCCCGTCTGCCATCGCACCCTTCGCCGGCAAGTATCCGCCTACATTTCGTACACCCGCCGGCTGCCGCTGGTGGAAGAATTCACTCCGGCGGAAGGCGAAGACCGTCTTTACGAGCTGGTTTCCGAATACTTACGGCGTCCGAACCTGCAAGCTCTTCCATCCGGTCAGCGTTCGCTGATGACACTGGTCCTGCGTAAGTTGCTCGCATCGTCCACCTTCGCCATTGCCGGTGCGCTAACCTCAATTTCGAACCGGCTCAAAGCTAAGCTTCGCAAGCAGAACGCGCCGGAACCGCTGGAAGACGAACTTAATCAGGATTACGAGGCGCTGAACGAAACCGCGGAGGAGTGGGGCGACGATCAGCCGCCGGAATTGCTGTCGGACGAGGATCGCAAAGCGATCGAGGCCGAGATCGCCGATCTCGACGAATTCGCCCGCCTCGCAACATCCATAGATCACAACGCCAAGGGTAAGGCTTTGCTTAAAGCCCTGCGCATCGCAATGAATAAGGCCGCGGAACTCAAGGCGGAACAGAAGGCCATCATCTTTACCGAGTCCCGCCGCACGCAGAATTATCTGGTGCGAGTATTGGCCGACAGCCCATGGAAGGACGGCATCGTCCTTTTCAACGGCTCAAACACGGATGATCGGTCCAAGCAAATCTACGCCGCCTGGCTGAAACACAATCAGGGCACCGACCGCGTCAGTGGATCGCGTACGGCCGACATGCGCTCCGCCCTGGTGGACTATTTCCGGGGACAGGGCCAGATCATGATCGCTACAGAGGCAGGCGCCGAGGGCATCAACCTCCAGTTCTGCTCGCTCGTGGTGAACTACGACCTGCCGTGGAA
>JBOIEG010000137.1:0-10823 GCA_050740915.1 Gammaproteobacteria bacterium
GGACATCATCAAGAAGATCGAGCGGGCGCGGGTCAAGCTGGAGCAGATCAAGCCCAGATCCACCCTGCCCCGAGGGAAAAAAGAAGGCGGCTTAACTGTAAAGTTATTTAAGGGACACTACACTAGTGAAATACATGAGGATTCCGAGCACCGCCGAAATGCGAGATCCCGAGCGCAGCAGATTCTTTCACATGCGCTGACCACCGTCCTGATCGAGAATGTATAAAGAACCCGGTTCCCGCGCGCGAAAGACCGGCTCGTTTGCAAAAGCCGTCGTTTGGACGCTGGTTTCCATCGTGGGCGCGAGCGCTCTTGGCGGCATCGCGCTGAGCCGCGGTGAAGCGGTTAACAGCTTTTGGTTTATCGTGGCCGCCGTCTGCGTTTACGCGCTCGGCTACCGTTTCTACAGCGCCTTTATTGCCGCCAAGGTGTTAGCCCTAGACGCCACACGCGCCACACCGGCGGAACGCTTGAACGACGGGCGCGATTTTGTCCCCACCAATAAATGGATCGTGTTCGGGCACCATTTTGCGGCGATCTCGGGGCCCGGGCCATTGATCGGACCGACCTTGGCCGCGCAGTTCGGTTATCTGCCGGGCACCCTGTGGATCTTAATCGGCGCGGTGTTGGGCGGGTGCGTGCAGGACTTCGTCATCCTGGTTTTCTCCACCCGACGCGATGGGCGTTCGCTCGGCCAGATGGCGAGAGATGAGCTGGGCCCTGTGGGCGGGGCCGTGGCGCTGCTTGGGGTGATGGCGATCATGATCATCCTCATCGCGGTGCTGGGTTTGGTCGTGGTCAACGCCATGAAGCACAGTCCCTGGGCGACCAGCACGGTGGCGGCGACCATACCCATCGCCCTCTTGGTCGGCTTGTACATGCGTGGCATACGTCCGGGACGGATCTTGGAGGGCACGGCGATCGGTGTTGTATTGCTGCTCCTCGCGGTGGTCGGTGGTGGCTGGGTGGATCAGAACGAGGCGCTCCGCCGCTGGTTCGACTATGATGGCTCCACGCTGGCGCTGTTTGTCATCGGCTATGGATTTGCCGCCGCGGTGCTTCCGGTGTGGTTGCTGCTCGCCCCGCGCGATTACCTCTCGACCTTCATGAAAATAGGCACCATCGTCGCCTTGGCCGTCGCCATCGTGATCTTGCGCCCAGAGGTGAAAATGCCGGCGCTCACCCAGTTCATCGATGGTACGGGCCCTATTTTTGGTGGCAAGCTGTTTCCCTTCGTGTTCATCACGATCGCCTGCGGGGCGATTTCAGGCTTTCACTCCCTGGTCGCCTCCGGGACCACGCCCAAGCTGCTCACCAGCGAGCGGGAGGCGCGTTTCATCGGCTACGGCGCCATGATGATGGAGTCCTTTGTGGCCATCATGGCCATGGTTGCGGCCACGGTGTTGGAGCCGGGCGTCTACTTCGCCATCAACAGTCCGGCGGGGTTGGTGGGGAAAGAGGCGGCCGAGGCGGTGGCCAAAATCACTAGCTGGGGCTTTCCGGTGACGGTGGAAAAAATGCAAGGGCTCGCCGATGAGATGGGCGAAGCCAGCTTGTTCGCGCGCACCGGCGGCGCACCCTCACTCGCGGTGGGGATGGCGAGCATTTTCTCCAGCTTTGGCGGCGGATTACTCGCCCTGTGGTATCACTTCGCGATCATGTTCGAGGCGCTTTTTATCCTCACCACCTTGGATGCGGGCACGCGCGTCGCGCGCTTCATGCTGCAGGATCTCTTGGGCAATGTGATCCCGGCGCTCGGCCGCACCAGTTGGTATCCCAGCGTGTTGTTGACCAGCGCCTTGGTGGTCGGGGCCTGGGGTTATTTCTTATACATGGGCACCATTGATCCGCTGGGGGGTATCAACAGCCTGTGGCCTCTGTTCGGGATTTCGAATCAGATGCTCGCGGCCATCGCCTTGTGCGTGGCGTGCACCATTCTGGTCAAATCCGGCAAGGCGCGCTATGCATGGGTCACGGGCCTGCCTTTGGTTTGGCTCGTGATCGTAACCAGCACGGCGGCTTGGGAGAAGCTTTTTAGCGGAGAGGCCCGGGTGGGATTCTTGGCCCATGCGCGCGACTTGGCCGATAAGCTCGCCGCCGGGCTTCTTCCCGCCGATCAGGCGGTGCAAGCCCCTCAGCTCATCTTCAACGACCGCCTGGATGCCGTGCTTACGGTGCTGTTTTTAGCGACCACCTGGGTGTTGGTATTCGAGACCCTGCGGGTGTGCCACTCGGTGCTGAGCGGCCGGCGCTATCCGCCCTTGTCGGAATCGCCCCGCATGCCGAGCCGGATGGCCGAAGACTGGGTGCGCGACTGAGAGCTTGTTAAAAAATCGTCGCGAGCGAAGAGAGGTTGCGTTCCGCCGGAGCGGAGGAACGTTTCGCCGGAAGCGAAACGGCGCGCAAGCCCCGAAGGGGCGAGTCCCAAGGATGGGACGAGCAACCGGAGTGTATATTGAAATACATGAGGATTCCGAGCACCGCCGGAACGCGAGATCCCGAGCGCAGTAGGTTTTTTCACAAACTCTGAGATGGACTTGTTAGCTAGACGGTTGCGCTCGCTCTGGCGCGCTCTGCGCGAGGCCAGCGGTGATGACGCCTATGAGCGTTATCTCGGCCACTGGCGGATGCGGCACAGCGGCGAGCGAGCGCTGACCCAAGCCGAGTTTTTCCAAAGAGAACAGGAGCGCAAGTGGAACCACATTAACCGCTGCTGCTGAGCTTTGAGGCTGGAGGCTGGGAGGCTGGAGGAGTCCAGCCTCCAAGTCTCCAGTCTCCGAGCACCGCCAGAATGCGAGATCCCAAGCGCAACAGATTTTTTCAAAGGCTTATGGGACTCTGACGGGGTGAGCGAATCAGCGCAAGCCCCGATGTCCGATGAGATTTAAGAACTCGCTGCGGGTGGATTCATAGTGACGGAAGATTCCATTCATGGCCGAGGTCACCATGCTCGAAGTCTGCTTCTCGACCCCCCGCATCATCATGCACAAGTGCTGGGCCCTGATGACCACCGCTACGCCTTCGGGTTGTAGAATGTCCATGAGCGCTATCGAGATCTGATGGGTCAGCCTTTCTTGCACTTGCAAGCGTCGGGCAAACATGTCGGCGATGCGGGCGAGCTTGCTGACCCCGATGATTTGGCCTTTGGGGATATATCCGATATGGCAGCGGCCAAAGAAAGGCAGTAAGTGATGTTCGCAGAGGCTATAGATCTCAATGTCTTTGACGATGATGAGATTGGAGGAATCGCTCTCAAATAGCGCACCGTTGATGATGGTGTCTATGTTTTGGCGATAGCCTTGGGTGAGAAATCGCATCGCCTCCGCGACCCGTTCGGGGGTTCGCTTAAGGCCTTCGCGCTCGGGATCCTCCCCGAGTTGCGCCAAGATCTCCCGGTAGAGCTCTTTCATGAGCGACATCCTGGCCGCCTCGAGAGGGGAGGGCATGGCAGCGCCTTTAGTCCCCATTGGCAGGCCGGCTGCTCTGGATGAGCTTGTTTTCTCGTATTCATTGGGAGCATAGCCTTTCGCAGCCAGCAGGCGCCTGAGTTTTCCGCGCCGCCGGCAAGAGGAGCATAATAGCTAATATTAAAAGCATTTGAAAAGCCGCGGCAGTTCTCGTAGAAGCTATCGTCGGCCAAGATGTCATGCTCGGCGAACGGATCAAACGGCTACAAGAAATGCCTATCTTCGGAGGCGTGAGGCGAGATATGCTGACTTATCTGCTTGAGCTTGCGCCCTCTGTTAAGAAAGTTAAGGGCGAATTTTTTTGCCGGGAGAAGGAAGAAGCAGACTCCATGTTCGTGCTCGAGCAGGGGAAGGTTGCGGTGTTGAAGAGTTGGAAAGGGGAGCAATATTTGCTGAATCAGCTGGGCGCCGGCGATTGTTTCGGTGAGATGGCGGTGATCGATCTCGGCCCGCGCACGAGTTCAGTGGTCGCGCTGCAAGACTGTGCAGCGATCGAAGTACCGGCGGGCAGCTTATACGCGATTTATAAGCGCGATCTCGAGCAATTTACTATCATTCAGATGAACCTCAGTCGGGAAATCAGCCGCAGGCTGCGGCTCGCCGATGAACGGCTTTTTGCGTCCAAACGTCGGGCCCGGGTGATCGCTGGGGAGTATGTATTTTCCTCCATCTGAACGGGCGTAGAATGACCAGGAGCTAATGGTGTCGGGTAAATCGGAGCTTGTCCCCGGTGCGGATCCCAACCGTCCGATGTCGCATTCCAAACGCCGTTTTTTGGCCACGGCGGGACTGGGATCGGTGGCCCTGCTGTGGGGTGCAAAAGGGGGCCGCGCGAAGGCCGCGGACGTGCGCTCGCTCTCTTTTCATCATACGTACACCGATGAAAAACTCTCGCTGGTTTATTATTCCGAGGGAAATTATCCGATCGAGGCCGAGCTAAGAATAAATCGCCTGTTACGGGATCACCGCACGCAGGCTATTTTCCTCATCGATCCCCGTTTGTTGGACTTGCTGTTCGATGTTTCCTTGCAAACGGGCGCCCATAAAGTGTTCGAAGTGATCTGCGGATATCGCTCGCCGGCCACCAATGAAATGCTGCGCGCTCGCGGCGCGGGAGTGTCAAAGAACAGTTTGCACATGGTTGGTAGGGCGATTGATGTGCGCCTTGGGCATGTGCAGACAGCTCGTTTGCGGGGCATCGCCCTGGCAATGCGCCGAGGTGGCGTGGGTTATTATCCGCAGTCGGACTTCGTGCATCTGGATGTGGGGCGGGTGCGATCCTGGTAACTTGCCGCCCGTCCTGCCTCGCTTAAAGAGGCACGATCGCCGCTTCGAGGAACCATCCGTGGCGCTAAGAGAGCTGGTTTTAGTGAAAACTCCCATTACTGTACCGGTCAGATCTTGTCCGTTGATGGCGGGCGTTGCCTGACTTGAGTGTGGAGACGAGTGCGTCCGGTGGTCAGTCGATCGCGGACGCAAACGAGCGCCGTCATTCCCGCGCAGGCGCGAATCTAGAAACTCTTGAATTCCGGCTCGCCTCAAAGAGCGGGACTCTCGTATGCGCGGGAGTGACAATATGAAGGTGAGCAGCCTGGCGCCAGGCGTGCGCCCGCGCGAAGTGTGGGCGTGGGCCTTCTACGACTTTGCCAATTCCGGCTACACCACGGTTGTCATCACGGCGGTGTTCAATGCCTACTTCGTGGCGGTGGTGGCCGGCGGCGCGCCGTGGGCGACCTTCGCCTGGACCGCATCCCTCGCCGCCTCCTATGCGCTGATCATGCTGAGCGCCCCGCTGCTCGGCGCCTATGCCGACGCCCGCGCGGCAAAGAAACGCGCGCTCCTCTTCACTACGGCAGGTTGCGTCGTGTTCACGGCCGGATTGGCGCTGGTCGGTCGCGGAGACCTTGGTCTCGGGGTTGCGCTGGTGATCTTGTCCAATTTCTTCTTCGGCAGCGGCGAGAACCTGATCGCCGCGTTCCTGCCGGAGATCGCACACGGCGAGGCGATGGGCAAGGTGTCGGGGTGGGGCTGGAGCCTGGGCTACTGCGGCGGTCTGGTCGCGCTCGGCGCCTGCCTCGCCTACGTCGATCACGCGCAGGCGCAGGGCGCGACCGCTACCGAATTCGTGCCCGTCACCATGCTGATCACCGCCGCTTTGTTTGCCGTCGCTAGTCTACCCACGTTCATCCTTCTGCGGGAACGCGCGCAACCGATCGCCGGCGCCGCCGATAGGGCGAGGGGCGCGTTTGCGCGGGTCGCAGAAACGCTCAGGCATGCGCGTCACCATGTAGATCTGTGGCGCTTCCTGGCCTGCGTGGTGTTCTACCAAGCGGGGATCCAGACTGTGGTCGCGCTCGCTGCGGTATACGCACAAGAAGTCATGGGGTTCACCACTCGCGACACGCTCACCCTGATCCTGGTGGTGAACGTCACCGCCGTGGCGGGCGCTTTTTCCTTCGGCCACGTGCAGGACCGGATCGGGCACGTGAGGACCCTGATGTTAACGCTGATTGGCTGGCTTGTTGCCGTGGTCCTGGCATGGATGGCCGAGGGGGAGACGACGTTCTGGGTAGTCGCCAACCTGGTCGGTTTGTGCCTCGGATCCAGCCAGTCGGCGGGCCGCGCCCTGGTTGGTTATCTTAGCCCGCCGCGGCGCAGCGCCGAGTTCTTCGGCTTGTGGGGGCTTTCGGTTAAGCTTTCGGCCATCCTCGGGCCTGTGACCTACGGCCTGGTGACGTGGATAACGCATGGGAATCACCGGCTTGCGATGCTGGTGACCGGCGTCTTCTTCGTGATCGGCATAGGTATACTGGCCGGCCTGGACGTCGCACGGGGGAGAAAGGCGGCCTTGGGTGAGTAAAGGCATACCGTAGTCGCCTTCTTCGGCGGCGCGATCTCGGTGATCCGGTGCAGCAGTTCCAGCGAGCAGCGCTGCGGCGGGCGAAGGCTCAGGCGGCTCGCGATGGCGTTGACGTGGCGGTTCATCGTAGTCCTTTCCCCGAAATCCCCCAAGTCCGCCTCAAGCTGCGGCTGATGCGGGCTTCTTGGGTGTGGTGTGAAACTGAAAATCCATCAGGTTCACAGGTTGCGGCCGTTTTGAGAGATGCAGAATCTCCACGCCGACGACCTGTCCGGCTTCGTCGTAGTCGACGATTACGCCCGGTGCGACTTCCTCTGAATCCACTACCGGTACGGCAACCAACTCCAAGTGCAAAGCATCGGCTTCTTCGTCGATGGCCAGTTTCATAGTTTGTTCCTCATGGCACGATCAAAGTAAACGGTAACGATCCTCAACGGGCTCACCGCTCGGTTCACGATGACTCGCAGCACGCGCCCTTCGCATTCGTCGATGCGGCCAAGACGGTGTTCCAAGTCAGGATCGATATCGTCAGGGTTTGCTAGCTCAGGATTGCGGAGCACCTGTTCCACCCAGGTCATTCGTATGGTGGGACGTTTACGCAAACTTTCGCGAGCATGCTCCGTGAGCTCGAAGTCCATGGCTCAGTCGGTCACGTTCGACGGCTTGTAGACATTGCGCAGCCGGTGTGCTTCGTCGATCACGACCAGATCCCATGGCACCGCATGAACATCGCCTGCCTTGCTCTTAGCGAACTGATAGGAGCATTGGCCTGGAACACGGCCGCGATGATGGTAATCAAAACGCCAGCAACAGTCACGCGCAGACGTAGGGCGCGACCGCCACTGAATTCGTGCCCCTCACCATGCTGATCAGCGAGCAGGCGTCAGTCACGCTTCACCCTGTCACGCATTGAGTATTTTCCGCAGCCAGGCGCCGATATCGGCGATCTCCTGCGGGCAAACCGCGTGCGGCATGGGATACTGGCGCCACTCGATGGAATAGCCCAGCCCGGCCAAAAAGGTCATCGAGCTCGCGCCCATCATCAGCGGCACGACCGGATCGTAGAGGCCGTGGGCCATGAAGATGGGGGTTCCCTTGTTGGCAGCCGCCGCTTCCTGCGGCAGCGAGTCCGCGAACGGCAGGTAGGCCGACAGCGCCATCACACCGGCGAGCTTCTCCGGGTGGCGCAGCCCGGTCTGCAGCGCGATTGCGCCGCCCTGCGAGAATCCGGCGAGCACGATCCGCGACGCGCCGACCCCGCGCTTTCCTTCGCGCTCGATCAGGGCGTTGATCTGCTGTTGCGATTCGCGGATCCCCCCCTCGTCGGAGCGGCGCGACTTGCCTTCGAGGTCGCCGAAGGAGACGTCGTACCAGGCGCGCATGACGGCGCCTCCGTTGATGGTCACCGGCCGCATCGGCGCATGCGGAAATACGAAACGCAGCGCCAACGCCGCGTCGAGCCCGAGATCGTGCACGATAGGCACGAAATCACTACCGTCGGCGCCCAGCCCGTGCATCCAGATCACGCTGGCCGAGGGATTCTTCCCGGTCTCTAGCTCGATGGCGTCCAGTAGTTTTGGCATACGTAGGGCGTGGACTTTAGCGGCTCGGCGCGTTCTGGAGCGGGTTGATCATCGCATCGCGACAAAGCTTGCTCCCGGTATCTGATTTCCAACTCGGTGGGACCGCACGCAGCCCCTATCATCACACCTCATCGGGGCGAGGGAAAGTGCTTGTTGTTTGCGGAGTCGCTATCGACGACGATGAGTGACATCGAAAGTCAACCGTTTTGTGCGCATCAGTGCACACGGAATACCTTCATCACTTCGTCCCCCAAGTGATTGATCACCTTCACCGCAATCCGTCCCGACTTCGGTTTCTCGAAGGGGCGCGAAGTCTCGCTGTTCAGCGTGGCCCATGCTTCTCCGTTGACCTCGGCCTTGAGCGTGGTCTTGAGCGCGCTGTAGGGGTCATTGGCGCCGAGGAAGTAAGCGTGGCGGACGAAGAAGCTTTCTTCGTTGTAGTCGGTGTCGATGAACCAACAGGCGATGCCGTCGGGGCCGTCGCTGCGGACTTCGCCGGTTTGTGGGTGGAAGACATCCACGCCGTGGACAGTGACTTGTGAATAGTGGTTAGTGGCTAGTGGGGAGTGGATAGGGATTTCATGAGCGCGTGGAGCATTTTGTTGATCTCGGCGCAGGCGTTGAGCAAGCTCTCGGAGTCCGGTTTGGTGAGAAACTCCAATCTTTCGGACAATGTCAGAAAGGTTTCCAGCTCCGCCAGAGATCCTCGCGCAACGCCAAGCGACTGCAGAAACTCCCCCGTCGTTTTTCGCGCCTGTCCCTCGGCGATGTTTGCCGGAATGGAGGTCGCCGCCCGCCGCATTTGCGATGTAATCCCAAATCTCTCCTCGGTGGGAAAGCTGCGCGTAGTCGCGTAAATCCTCACGGCCAAGTCGATTGACTTCTGCCAGACTATCAACTCCCGACACGAGCTTAAAGATTTCATAAGGCGCGATTCTCTTCCCGTCACTATCCACTAACCACCCTTCACTAGCCACTTCCACATCCGGCTCGCCGAAGATGACGAACAGATTGCCCTTGCCGGTGTTCTTGAGGTCCTCGGCCATGTGGAGATCGGCGTTCATGCGCGCCTTGAGCACGGGGATGCGGCCGAGTTTGCTGAATTCGGTGGCGTGGGCTTCGTAGTTGAAGGCGCAGGCGATCAGCACGTCGAAGTCGGCATCGCCCGCTTCGCGCGCGGCGGCCACTAGGTCCGGGCGGGTAACGGTGCCGAATTCAGGGCCAATGAAGATTCCAGCACGGAATTCCGTGCTGGAATCAGTGGATAGTGGCGAGTGGTTAGTGGATAGTTCGCTCTTCCGCTGTCGCCTATTCACTATCCACTCTCCACTGGCCGCGAAGCGGCCTTCGGCGCAAACCAGTTCGCCAGGCCACGGCTTGAGCGAAGTGAAAGTGATCCGGTCTTCCTTGTGCGCCTGCTGGACGCCAGCGGTCCGAAGATTCTCCAGTATCATCGAGGCAAAGTCTTGCGGTTTGCCGTAACCTCCCTTGTCTTCACTAACCACTAACCACTGGCCACTATCCACTAATTCATCGTTTTCATCCACGCCGAGCATGCGGTGCGGAGAGAGGCTCTCGACGGTGAAGGGGCCGGCCACGCGGACCTTCTTGTTGTCCTGGTAGGGCTTGTCGTAGAGGTATTCGAACTCAGCCTTCGCGGTGATGGATGCGTCGATTTCCTTCTGCCGGGCGATGCGGGCTTCCCACCACGCTTTGTGTAGCCCGGATGCAGCGCCAGCGGAATCCGGGGACGGGTTCCCTGGATTCTGCTTCGCTCCATCCAGGCTACGGGGGATCTCCCATTCCTGCCAGTTCGTGCCAAGTGCAGCATTCAATCGTGCGCGCAACGGCTCCAGCGTCGCCTGCCAGTTGTCCCAGATGACATCGATCTCGGCGTTGTTGGCAATGGATTTGAGCGTGATGTGCGGCACGCGCTCGTAGACGAAACCTTGGCGCACCGAAGGAGCGCGAGTGTTTAGTGGTGAGTGACTAGTGGATAGTTCTTCTTCGCTAGCCACTGACCACTATTCACTGCCGCCGCTTTGGCGGCGGCCCGGCCTTCGCGCGAATCGGCCAGCAGGTAAAACGGATAGCGCGCGCCCATGATGCGGGCGCGGGCAAGCGCCAGCGCAACGCGCGAGGTGTCAATCGTGATCCAACGGCGGCCCCATTGCTCGGCGACATACGCCGTGGTGCCGGAACCGCAGGTCGGGTCGAGCACGAGGTCGCCGGGGTCGGTGGTCATCAAAAGGCAGCGCTGGATAACTGCCTCTGATGTTTGGACGACATAAGTCTTTTCCGATGCAGCAAATGTGTCATCCCATATGTCAGTGACGACTTTACTCGGCGCATCATCAAAGTAGTAGCGCCAACGTAGACTGGTCGTCAGTGGCTGTAGTCGGCCAGCCTTATCGAGACGCGTCATCCCAATTTGATGCGTTTTCCAGCTCTTGCCTTTCGGGTAGTTGAATACTTTTCCCCGGACTTCATAGTTATACATGCATGAACTTGTATAACCCGATGAGGCAAGATTTTGAGCGGTGAACATGCGGGCTTCATGATGAACCGCCGCAGCATTTCTGGTAACCACTGAACCATCTGGCAGCATAGCCAACGAAAACTCTGGATGTCCCTCAAGTGATTTCGAGGTGCGGGGTTGTCGAAACTTCAGGCTTTCTTTATTTCGACCATACCAAATTACAAAATCAGTGGTCCTCGCCAAATCAGACACGGAAAGCGGACTCTTAACTCGAACAGTTATTTGCGCGATGAAGTTTTGCTCCCGAAACACCTCATCCATCACCGCCCTTACACGATGCACATTCTCATCGCCGATCTGCACAAAGATCGAACCCGAATCCGTCAGTAAATCCCGCGCCACCGTCAGCCGGTCGCGCAAGTACGTGAGGTAGC
>JBOIEG010000138.1:0-7756 GCA_050740915.1 Gammaproteobacteria bacterium
TTGTCCATATATCCACAGCCAGAGCCTGTAGGACTTGCGTCAGAATCGTTGTTTTCCTCAGACGCCCTTAACTCCATAGGGTCTATCAAGTAGAAAACTACCCACAAATTTTGCTGAGGAGCCAAAATTTATAAAGGGTGGAATTTCTGGACCGAAGACGCGGAGGAGGTGCAGGCGATCCTTAAGCCTTTTGACAAAGTCACCGTCCTTTACGGGCACGTGCACCAGGTGCAATACAACCAGATAGGGAATATCTCTTTTCATGCTGCAATGGCAACCGCATGGCCGTGGCCGTATCCGGCGAGCTATGCGCAAAACGCAAGCTATCTGCCGGTGTTGACGGTTGAGATGAACCGGGCCGATCCGTTTCAAGAACGGGATGCCACGGGTTGGCAGTTCATCAACCTGCATACCGGTGATGTCGACGTGCACTACGAGCTGGCCAACAACACCAACCGGGTGGTGGCATTCAACCGCGGGTCTAAGCGCCCCGAAGACACGGTGCTCCAGGCAGCCCAGCATCAGATCGCCACCCAAAAACGCTACTAAATTAGGAAACCGCTATGAACAACCAACAAAACACTCGACTAGCCCTGTTGCTCGCGGGTCTGCTGGGCTCGGGACTGGCGTGGGCGGACGAATTCGACATCCAGGATACCTATCGCTGGTACCAAGAATATTTGGAGGTGGTGAAGAAAGGAGAAAAGCTGTTTCACAGTGCGCGGGGCGACAACACCGTGTCCTGTGACCAATGCCAGCCCAATGCTTCGAACACCCACCCCGAGACCTATCCCAAGTTCCAAAAGCAATTGGGTAAGGTGGCGGCCCTGCATGAGATGATTAATTGGTGTATCCGAAACACGGCAGAAGGACAAGACCTGGCGGCGGACGACCCTGACATGATCGCTTTACAAGCCTATATCGCCTATGAGTGACGCGGGGTAAAGTTTGATCCGGGGAAACACTGAAGAGCTTGTGAAAAATCGTCGCGAGCGAAGGGAAGTCGCGTTCCGCCGGAGCGCAGGACCGTTTCGTCGGGAGCGAAACGGCGCGCAAGCCCCGCAGGGGCGAGTCTCAAGGATGAGACGAGCAACCGCAATGTATATTGAAATACCTGGGGATCCCGAGCACCGCCGGCTCGCGAGATCCCGAGCGCAGCAGATTTTTTCACAAACTCTGAGGGGGGAACCAGAATCCCCTGTGGCATTAAAGGCAAAGGCCACCGCAGAGGGTGGCCTGTCATGTCAGCCCATGGTGTGCTTTAGCCCTAGCCGGAGAGCCGCCAAATAGCGGGCAGAAATCTCTAATAAACCTCGGCTTCTTTCAGCGATTTCAACACGCTCGCTTTTACCACGGCCTTCGCCGGGACGCGAATGATTTGCCCGGTCATCGGGTTGCGAGCCGTGCGGGCCTTTCGCTGGACACGATGCAGCTTGACTCCCAATTCTGGAAGCGCAAACTCTCCAGAACCCCGTTTCATAACGTGCCTCTTAGCCAAAGCCCCGAGCGAGGCCAATACGGCCTTGACTTGGGTGCGATTCAGACCCGTTTGCTCCGTCAGCACGAGAAGGATCTCGGTCTTGGTTTGTTTGGTCTTAATCGCTTTCAGGGCAGCGGCACTGCCGTTATCCGGCGCAGGCGCAGTGAGTTTCTTCGGTTTGCTATTTGTTGTCATGATGATTCCCCTACTATTAAGCCATTGCGGCGAACATACGAAACAATAGATATTGTAGTTTACGAATTTATCTACCGCAATATATATGCTTTATGCCAGCAGGAATGTCTGCCGGGCTGCTTGGCCCAATAGTGGCGCCGGAGTAGGGGGTAATCAAAGTCGGGCTGCCCCGGCTTTAGAGTCGAGTTAGTCACACCATGCCGGATCAACAGCCGCTACGCGGGGTATGGATCCTGGTCACCCGTCCGGCGCACCAGGCCGATAGCGTATGCCAGGCCATCGAAGCCGCGGGCGGCAACGCCATCCGATGGCCGGTGTTGAGCATCGAAGACCGCACTCATGGCGAACGGGCGCAGTCAGCCGTAAAACGCCTGCACGAGTTCGATTTGACCTTGTTCGTGAGCGATAACGCGGCGCGCTTTGGGGTCAAGTTGATCCGCGCCCTGGGATTTGCCCCGAGCAGCAAGCCCGTTTTCGCGGTAGGGCGAGGAACCGCTCGCTCATTGCACGCGCTGGGTGTGCCCCAACCGCGCTACCCCCCGGATGATCCCAGCAGCGAAGGGCTGCTTTGCTTACCCGAACTTCAAGGGACCCGCGTATCGGGACAGCGGATCCTAATCTTCAGGGGCGAGGGCGGACGCGAGCTCCTGGCCGAGACCTTGAAAAAACGCGGTGCCCAGGTGGAATACGCCGAGGTCTATCGCCGCGCGCAAGCGCCATCCGACCCCGCGATCGTATCCAGGCATTGGGAGCAAGGCCGATTGGACATCGTCCTGGTCACCAGCGCCGATGGGTTGCGCGTCTTGGTGAAGATGTTATCCGCGAGAGAAGGCAAGCGCTTGTTTGCAACGCCTTTGTTGGTCGTCGGGCCGCGCATGGCGGCCTTAGTCCGGTCTCTTGGGTTTAAGAAGTCGCCGCTTGAGGTCCCCGAACCTAGCGCCGATACGGTGGTCGAACAGCTGGTTGCGTGGCGCAAAGAGCACCGTGGCTAATGGCTCGCCTGGTTATGGGCAACGCCGGCACTCATCGATTCGAAGGTTTCAGAAAAAAGCGTTCCTGTTTCAGCCCCCGCGCGAACAAACTTTCTCGAGCCACCTGCCCCATGAGCGGCGGGCCCGCGGCGTAGGGCATTCGCACGTCTCAACCGCTAGCTCTTGGGCAAACGCTTTCCCTGGATCACGGGTGGGTGCGCGCTCTGCACCCAGCGCAACAGTGGAGCCCATTGCTCTCGATCAGGCTCGGTTGCATAGGGAGAAAACTCGAAAATCGAAAGTCCCTTCTCGGCACTTCGGATATAGTTTTGGCTGCTCCTCAACACGGAAAGGAAGGGGAATTTCTTGCCGTTGGGCAAGCGGCACGAGTGCAGGTGCTCTTCCAGATCCATCGCCACCAAGGTATTTTCCCGCACCCGGTTGGCCACCGTGGCGAGCCTTACCTCGTTATCGTGCACCTTCTTTAACCCCTCGATTATGCTGATAAAACGCTGTGCTGCCCGGATATCAAGCGGAGATGGTAACAGGGGAACAAGGATCGCGTCGGCCCGCCGCACCAAATCAGCCAACTCCTTGCCATGGATCCCCGCCGGCGCGTCCATGATCAAATACTCGGTCTCCTTGGGTGGCTTGGCGTTACCCCCTCAAGCGGCAATCCCTTGAATAGGCGCCCGATCTGCGGGGCGCACTTGCAACCAGCCAGACTCGAGCTTTGTGGGTCGAAATCCGCGATCGTGACCTTCTTGCCCTTAACCGCGAAATACCCCGCGAGATTCACCACTAACGTACTCTTGCCACACCCCCCTTTTGAAATTCACCACGAGTATCGAACGCATGTCTCCTCCCGTCTATCTAAGACTAGGATAGTATACCGATTGAGCTCAGTAATTGCCTCGCTGTCACCAGCGCCCCACCGAAACGGCGTTGGTTTGTTATAAGGTTAGCTGGGAACTTCGTAAGTTGGAGGCATTAACACACATCGTGCACCGCGCGGTGGGGGTGTAGCACAGTTGCCAACGGCGTTTCCTTTGGAAACACGATGAGATGTTTTGCGTCTAGCCGGACTCTTATGCGGTCATCAATGCGGTAATCGAGGTGACTCGGGGCAATACACAATAGTTTCGCACCGTCCTCCAGCGCCAAGGTGTAGTGAAACGTAGGTCCCTGGAATACCTTGTCGACCACGCGCGCCTTCGTCCCCCCGTCGGGATCTATCACCACATCATCGGGGCGCACCAACAGGTCGACCGGGCCACCGCCTTTGCACCCATCCGGGATGTGACCTTGGACCACGCCGAGGGCGGTCTCGATGATCTGTCCATCGATAACGCGCCCGGGCAAAAACACGCCCCTGCCAATAAAGTTGGCGACAAAGCGGTTCACTGGACGATGGTAGAGGTTGTACCCACTGTCCCATTGCAGCAAGCTGCCGTCGCCTATGACGCCGATCTCGTCGGCTAACAAAAAGGCCTCGTATTGATTATGGGTAACAAAGATTGCGGTGATGCCCTCCTGGCGCAGAATATTCTGCACCTCCCGCGCGAGTTGCTCCCTGAATTCGGGGTCGATGCTGGAGAAGGGCTCATCCAGCAGCAGTATTTCCGGTCGCGGCGCAATCGCCCTGGCTAAGGCAACCCGCTGTTGCTGGCCGCCGGAAAGTTCGTGTGGATACACGCTGGCGACCTCGGTGAGACCGATCAGTTTCAGCAGTCCCAGCACTCGCTCGCGGATCCGCTGATCCCCTCGCAAACCAAAAGCGATGTTGCCCTCCACCGTCAGATTCGGAAAAAGGGCGAAATCCTGAAACACCATCCCCACCTGACGTCGCTCAGGCGCTAAGCACCAATTGGGACGACTGACGACTCGTCCGTGAATGAAGACCTGGCCCGACAATGGGGTCTCGAACCCGGCGATGGTGCGCAACAGGGTCGTCTTCCCCGAAGCGCTTGGCCCAAGAAGGCATCCGATCTGCCCCTTTCTTAAGACAAGCTCGATGTCGCTTAGGATGATCCTGTCCGCAAAACCGATGGCGAGATGGCGTAGCTCAAGTTGAGGCGTCATGTCCGGGTCTGGCCCTGCTGATCGAACGCGATAGAATGATCACCGGCAAGATTCCCACCGCTACGATAGCAATCGCAGCCGACGCAGAATCCATGAGTCTTTCGTCCGAGGCCAGCTCAAAGGCTCGTACCGCGAGCGTATTAAAATTAAAAGGCCGCAGAACCAGGGTAGCGGGCAATTCTTTGAGCACGTCCACAAAGACCAGCAGTCCGGCGCTCAGCAGCGTGCCCGATATCACAGGGACATGCACCAGAGACAACACTTCCCAAGGTCGTTTTCCCAGGGAACGGGCGGCCTCATCCATCGAAGGGCGGATCTTTCCCAATCCCGCTTCCACGGAATACAAGGCAATCGCAACAAAGCGCACCACGTACGCGAACAACAGCGACGCCAAGGTGCCGCTTAGCAACAAACCGCTGGAGATCCCAAAATTCTCTCGCAGCCAGGCGTCCAAGGTGTTATCCAGCCAGGCGAAGGGGATCATTACGCCCACCGCTATTACCGTCCCTGGGATGGCGTACCCTAAGCTCGCCACATGAAGCGCCCCGTTGAGCAGCCGCGAGCCATTGGCACGCCGGCTATACGCGAGAAACAAAGCCATGATCAAGGTAAGGCTAGAGGCGATCCCCGCCAGCATTAGGCTGTTTAATACGAGGTTGAGAAAAGAAGCATCGAGCATCGCCACCGTGCCTGCCGCCCACACCAGCAGCTGTCCGGCAGGGATGACAAACCCCAGGGCGACCGGTAGCAAACAAGCCGCTAAAGCCAGTGCGGCCCGCAAACCGGTGAGGCGATACAGGGGCAGGGCTTTATAGCGACCGCTGGTATGATGATAGGCCGCTTGGCGCCGCGAGACGCGTTCAAGCACGATTAGCAAAAAGACGAATACCATCATCACGGCCGAAAGCTGCGCTGCGGCCGCCACATCGCCGTGCCCAAACCAGGTGCGAAAGATCCCGGTGGTGAAGGTGCTAAGCCCAAAGTATTTCACCGTGCCGTAATCGGCCAGGGTTTCCATTAACACCAGACTCGCGCCCACCACAATCGCCGGGCGGGCTAGGGGTAAGGCCACACTAAAAAAACTTCGCCAGGGGCCACGCCCCAGGGTACGGCTGACCTCCAGCACACACACCGACTGTTCCAAAAAGGCCGCCCTGGCGAGCATATAGACATAGGGGTAGAGCACCAGGGACAACATCGCGATAGCCCCCCCCAGGGAACGCAACTGCGGAAACCAATACCCGCCGTTGGACCAAGAAAACGCCTCACGCAAGGCCGTTTGCACCGGCCCTGAAAAATCCAACATTCCGGAATAGGTGTAGGCGATGATGTAAGCGGGCATAGCCAAGGGAAGGAGCAAAGCCCACTGCATAAAGCGCCTTCCCGGAAACTCACACAGACTGGTCAGCCAGGCGGCGCATACACCGATCACCAGGGTACCTGCGCCTACGCCTAAGGCTAAGAACAGCGAGTTGCGAACATACTCGGCCAGCACCGTTTCCTGCAGGTGCCGCCACACATCGCCCGCCGGTTGCAAAGAGAAACCGAGTATGGTCAGCAGCGGCAAGCCCAAGAAAGCGGCGAGCAGCACCATGCCCCCACGCCAATAAGGCAGTCGCGACCACCACGGGTAGGGCTGAATCGCGATCGATTTTGTCACAGCGGATCCGCCATAGAAACGGGTGTGGGCTATCTCCAGCCGGCTCTGTCCATCAATTTCACCGCTTGCGCGTTCAGATCCCCCAACACCGACAGATTGAGCGGATCCGCTTTGAACGGGCCCCAAGACCGCAAGATCCTGCTGGCGATCCCTTCGCGCATCGCGTATTCGTAGTTCGCATCGGCATACCACTGCTGTGCTTCCGAAGTCAAAAGGAAGGCCAACAGCCGCAAAGCTTCATCGCGTCTCTGGGCGTGGCGGGTCACCCCGGCACCGCTCACGTTCACATGGGCGCCTCGGTCTGCTTGATTAGGCCAGAACAGGGACACCTGTTCCGCTGCTTTACGCTGGCCGGGATCTGCAGTGTTATTCAGCATCACGCCGTAGTAATAGGTATTGGCTATGGCCAGATCGCACTGTCCCGCGGCCACCGCGGTCATCTGGTCTCGGTCTCCGCCCTGGGGTGAACGCGCCATGTTCGCCACCAGCGCTCTGGCCCAGGATTCCGTAGCCGCTTCACCATCGGCGGCGATCAAGGAGGCCACTAAGGACTGGTTATAGATGTTGTCTGAAGAACGCACGCAAATGCGCTTGTTCCATTTTGGATCGGCAAGACTTTCATAAGTCGAAAGATCGGCGGGATCGATTCGTCCCTTGGCGTAGAAGATCACGCGTGCACGCCGGGACAATCCGATCCAATAGCCCTCGGGATCGCGATACTGAGCGGGAACCATCTGCTCCAGGGCCGGATCGCCCAAGGGTTGCAGCATCCCCTCTTGCTTAGCGCGGTGCAACCGCCCGGCATCTACGGTGATAAAGATATCCGCCGGGGTGTTTCTGCCTTCGCTGATCAGCCGAGCGAGAAGAGCATCCGCTTCTCCGGTCACTAAGTTGACTTTGATTTCGGTCTCCTGGGTAAACCTGTCCAGCAAGGGCCTGATCAGGGCCTCCTCACGGGCAGAATACACGTTGACTTCGGAGCCGAAAGCAGCACTTAGGGTAAACGCCAAAGCGTATAACGCCCAACCGGCCGGGTTTTTCATCTTAATGCCTTTTTCCTAAGCAAAACTAAAGAGGGCATTATGCCAAAGATCGCAAATAATAGTGAGAGTGATTTACGTTGCGATCACGGCGGTTCTCGGCTAGACGTCTTTTCCCCGCTACAGCTTCGGGTAAAAATAGCGGATACTTCGACCCATCCGAGGAGTCCCCATTGAAGAGACCAAAGCTCAACCTTCCCCCAGGTGGTGAGAAGATAACGGTGAGGGATGGCAAGCTCGCCGTGCCGGATAATCCGGTGATCGGATTTGTCGAAGGCGATGGGATTGGACCGGACATCATGCGTGCCAGCCTGCGGATCTGGGATGC
>JBOIEG010000139.1:0-2358 GCA_050740915.1 Gammaproteobacteria bacterium
CCCTTCCACGATCCGGTTCCACACGCCGAAACTCGACGTGTTGATTTGGCGCAGCCCGGAATCGATTAGCGCGTTCAATAAGACAGCCAGCAGCAAAACGAGACATGCAAAACACGCCAATCTGCCGGCTCCGCGCAAGCCGCCAATAGGCGCCCCGTTCGCGCCGCCGCACCGCCGCTCCTCGGGTTGACCGTCCGCCATAGCTCGCGCGATGCCCGTCTCTTCCAACCCGCGATCGTCACGTACTTTTGTTTGCTGAAGCGAGGCCATCAGAATTGAAAGTAAATGAACTGAGTCTGACGGAATACACCAAACATGATCGTGGCGATGACCGCGCTCGCATATACCGCCCATCGGGGCACGAGAGGCAGCTGCGCCACGATCGCCGAGAGCGAGACCCGGTTCTGCAGCAACTGTACGGCTTCCAGCAATGCAATCCCCGCGACGGCGACGGGCATTTGGCGCAAGAGAAACTGCTCGGTCGAGATGTGTCCGAAGTCCCAGCCGGTTGCGAAATGCGTCAGTATGTACCACGCGTCGGCCATCGTGTTGGCACGGAACAATACCCATCCAACGCATGTCAGCAGGAACGTGCTCGCCCACATGATCGAGCGTCTCGGCCAGGTTAGTTCGTCCATGCCTATCAAACCAAAGGTGCGATTACGCACATCTTTGCCGAGGCTGCCGGCGATTAAATATATCGCGTTGAGTAATCCCCAGAAGACGTACGTCCATTTCGCCCCGTGCCAAAGGCCACTGGCACCAAATGTAACGAGGAGACTTGCAAAGTGTCGCCGCTCGCCGAACCGGCTGCCGCCCATCGGAATGTAGACGTAATCGCGGAACCAGGTCGAAAGCGAGATGTGCCAACGCCTCCAGAACTCGGAGATCGTCAGCGCATGGTATGGCTTGTCGAAGTTCTCCATCAACAGGGTATCCTTTTCACGCCCGCTGACTGCGGTGATATTGATTAGGGATGGAGGAGGCAAAACATTCCATTGGCGGAGTTGATTACCCTCGGACGTTTCAGGAGATGGACGATTGGTTCGCGAGTGACGTCAAGTGCCGCGAATATATCCGGCGTCTTCGTTGGCCGAATGGTTTCGTGTGTGCCGGCCGCGGCGTGATCGGCGAACCTTGGGAAATGTCCCG
This sequence comes from Gammaproteobacteria bacterium, assembly GCA_050740915.1. Lineage (GTDB taxonomy): Bacteria > Pseudomonadota > Gammaproteobacteria > JBOHHR01 > JBOHHR01 > JBOHHR01. The sequence goes on from JBOIEG010000139.1 coordinate 1,153, forward strand.
AAGACGGCTTCGATGCCGCTCATGCGGATCGGAGACGACGCTGATTGCAGGCACGGTGTTCCAGGATACGCGCAAGCCGTTGCGAATGTGGTTTCTTGCGATGTGGTTCGTCACCAGTCAGAAGAATGGCGTCAGCGCCTTGGGCTTGCAGCGAGTTCTTGGGTTGGGCAGTTACGAAACGGCATGGACTTGGCTGCATAAGTTGCGGCGAGCGATGGTCCGGCCAGGCCGGGATCGCCTCTCGGGCGCTGTCGAGGTCGATGAGATTTATGTTGGCGGTCGAGAAAAGAGCGCGCGGGGTCGTCAAACCGACGCCAAAAGCATCGTCGTGGCCGCCGTGGAAAAGAACGGTCGCGGCGTCGGCCGCATCCGTCTCAGGCGCGTCGAAGACGTTTCCGCCGCCAGCCTGCTTGCTTTCGTAAAGGACGCGGTGACGCCAGGATCTGAAGTGCACACCGATGGGTGGCGCGCCTATTCCCGGCTGAAGCACGCCGGTTACCAGCATCGGGTTAGCGTCATCGATGGAGGCTCCACTCCGGCGCACGAGGTGATGCCGCGAGTCCATATGGTCGCGTCGTTGTTGAAACGGTGGCTGATGGGCACTCACCAAGGCGGCATCCAGCGCCAGCATCTCGATTATTACCTCGATGAATTCACTTTCCGCTTTAACCGTCGGCGATCATCTGCCCGCGGATTGCTCTTCCATCGCCTTGCTCAGCAGGCTGCCGCCATCGGTCCAGCGCCATATTCCAACATTATCAACGATGTCGGTTCTTCACCCAAAAAACGGGCGTGAAAGGGATACCCAGTTAACTGAAATCTCAAATCCAAGCTTTTTTAACCAGATTCATTGCGTTGTCGCGATGATGGCAGTTTAAGAATGAACCGGCAGCTGGTCCGTATGGCGAGTGACATAACATGGGAAATATACAATGGCTGGACATATCGAAAAGTCTTTATTCGCGATCGCTTTCTTCGGAATGGTGCTCCCCCATGCGGGATGGGCGCATGGACCGTCGCGGCAGAAAATCACCGAGACAATCCAAATCGATGCGCCTCCCGCAAAGGTGTGGGCGACAATCGCGGATTTTCATGACATGAGCTGGCTTCCCGGCGTGGTCAAAACCACCGGCGCAGGCGGCAATGCACCCGATGCCGCGAAGCGCCAGCTTACCCTCGACAGCGGCGCGACGATCGACGAAGGCC
>JBOIEG010000140.1:0-4693 GCA_050740915.1 Gammaproteobacteria bacterium
CGGCAGCGCAGCGCCACCTGTTGCGGAGTTCCGTGTGCGGATCCCCCTGTCTCCAGCGGCGTGCGTTCAGCCGGCTGCAACTTGATCGCCACGCTGGTGTTCGGCATGAGCGAGACCATAGCAATCATTGGAAAGTCTGTAAAGTTATTTAAGGGACACTACACTAGCTTATCAAACGATTGAGCTTGTACTACGCTTGTACTATCAAAACTATATCAGCATGGGGAACCTTAGCTTGAAATACCAGCGATCGTATACATGTGTCTTAGGCTTGGTCTGGGCCATGATAAGCCAACCGGTCCAGTCAATTGACTTCCTTGCGTTTGAGGGCGGAACTGGAGAGGAGAGCGTGGATCGCATCGGCGCCGCCACGGGGTGGCTGTGGGGGAGGCAGTGGTCACTGCCAGCGGGATTGTATTTGAGCGCTCATTGGGAGCTCAGCTTGAGCTACTGGAATGGGGATGAAGGACGGACCGGTAACGATTCGCTGGTAGAGGGCGGGTTTGCCCCGGTGTTTCGCGTGCACTCAGAGGCTAATCCCCTGGGGATCGCCCCCTTCATCGAGGGTGCGGTGGGCGTACACGTGATGTCCGACACCGAGTTTGGCAACAAGGACTTCGATATTCGATTCGCCTTCGGCTCGCATGCGGGCGTCGGTTTTCGCTTCGGGCCCCAGGATCGCATCGAGCTCGGCTATCGGTTTCAACACTTGTCCAATGCAGGCTTGGGTGATCCCAATCCAGGCATCGATTTCCATCTGATAAGACTGCTTTATTATTTTTAGCGAACTTCTAAAAACTCCAGCTGGGCAGGCGAATCAGCGAGGATCCGCCACGCGATGGGGCGCTGTTTGGCGGATTCGGGATCATGCGGGTCATCGACATAGAAACGCGCAAGGATATTAGTATCAATGGCGATCATCTGCCATTTCCCGCATGGCCTGAGCGACATCGAATTCAGCCAATCGCCTTACTCCAGGCTTTTTGCAGGCGAGCATTCCATAACCTTCCTCCGGGCGAGCAGGTTTAACACGCCGTCTCAACTCGACCCTAATAGTACTGCCTTCCAACGTGAAGTCGAGTTGGCAACCTAGAGTAATACCAAGTTGCCGGCGAATTTCAGCGGGAATAACAACTTGCCTTTTCTCGGAAACGGTGACTGTATGCATAGCTTCTTCCTCTTACTCGGTAAGAGATTTTAGCAGATACCGCCCTGTTCCGAACACTTTCCCACTTCCATCAACAAGGGCGGATGGGCCCCAGCAATTTTAAAGGTCAAGTCCCCTCGTTGCTGTAATTTTTGAGCGGGATGCGGGTTTCAATGCCACGTTACTCTGCCGAACGTGCGTGTCTTCCCCTCGGGTACCATCGGCGTCGTTTCCTTCGATGAGGAGGACGCCATGCACGCCGGTGATCTGCGCGCCGCGCTGGAAGCGGTGGGAACGCCAATCGGCCCTCATAACCTCTTGATCGCTGCTCAGGCGCTTAGATCGGGGCAACGCTTGTCACTGCGAATGTCTCGGAGCTCGCACGTGTCAGCGGTCTCGTCTGGCAGGACTGGGCCGCAAAAGGCTGACGGAGCCGTCACGTGGGCTCTACCCGCGGCGCCTTGCCTCCCGCTTCCGGTCGGCCTGTCCAGTTGATTCGGAGCCAAGCCATGAGGATCGGAATCCTCGCATCCTCTCATCCCTGCTTGTAGACTTAGAAATAAGTCGTTTGCACAGAGGATATCATACGAGGGGTCCTTTTCTTTACGCTGGTCACTGCGCTCACTCCTGGCGCATCCGCCGAACGGCCGATCTCCCCGGATCAGGTGCCGGAGCCGCTTCGCCCCTGGGTAGAATGGGTGCTGTACGCAGAGCCGCAGCGCCGTTGCCCCTTTCTCTACAACGCCGAGGATGCCCGGCGCTGCGCCTGGCCGACTCGGCTACAACTGAATCTGACAGAAAAACAGGGCGATTTCGACATCCTCTGGCATGTCTACCAAACCAGTGAGGTGAAACTCCCGGGAGGGGGTCTGCACTGGCCGCAGGAGGTGACGGCGGACGGCAAACCGCAGTTAGTATCGCAAAGGGACGGCCGGCCGGTGGTTGAGCTTGAGAGCGGAGCACACGAGATCCGCGGACACCTCGAATGGGATCGTCTGCCAGAGAAACTGTTGATTCCCGAGGACTCCGGCATCGTTAGTTTAACGATTCAAGGCCAAGCCGTGGGCTCACCGCGGATCGGTCCGGAGGGAAAGCTGTGGCTGAGAGATGGTGATCCCGGCGATCGTAAACGCGACGGTGAGCGCCTGAGCCTACAGGTCTTTCGCAAGGTCATCGACGAGATCCCGCTGCTGGTGGAAACGCGGATCGACTTGGAAGTGTCGGGTCGCCAGCGCGAAGTAGTGCTCGGCCGTGCCTTGCTGCCCCAGTTTATTCCCCTGAGTCTGACCAGCCCCTTGCCGACGCGGCTGGAACCCGATGGTCGCCTACGCGCCCAAGTGCGCCCGGGAAGCTGGAGCATACAGCTCAGCGCCCGCTTTCCCGCAGAGACCACACACATCGCCCTGGGAAAAAATCAGAGCCCATGGCCCGATTCCGAGGTATGAGTGTTCGACGCCAGACCCAAGCTGCGCCTAGTCGAGGTCCAGGGCGTGATCAGCATCGACCCGCGCCAGACCCGCTTGCCCGGGGAGTGGCAGCATCTGCCGACTTATCGCCTGCAAGCCGGCGATGGCTTGCGCCTGGAGGTGATCCGGCGCGGTGATCCCGAACCCGATCCCGACGCCTTGCCCCTGCAACGCGAGCTATGGCTGGACTTCGATGGAGGGGGCTACACGGTCGCCGACACCATCAGCGGGCGTATGCTTCGCGCCTGGCGCCTAAATGCCGGCAACGATCTGAAGCTTGGCCGCGTTTCTCTGGACGGGCAAGCCCAATTCATCACTCGCCTGCCAGGCTCGGATCAAGAAGGAGTGGAAGTCCGGCGTAGCTCCATCGATCTCTCTGCCGATAGCCGTTATGAGGGCCGTGTGCGCTCCACCAACGCCGTCGGTTGGGACCACGATTTTGATCAGGTCTCTGCGACCTTGCACCTGCCACCGGGATGGCGCCTGTTTGCCGCCGCTGGCGTGGATAATGTTCCCGACAGCTGGGTAAGCCGCTGGACCCTGCTGGATCTGTTTGTGGTCTTGATCGCGGCGCTCGCCTTCGGGCATCTCTGGGGTTGGCCCTGGGGGTTGTTGGCACTCACCGCCCTGGGACTGAGTTGGCACGAATGGGATGCACCTCGTTACGTGTGGGTGCACGTGCTGGTATCGGTGGCCTTAGTCCGAGTCCTACCCGAGGGACGCCTTCGTTGGGTGGCCACGCTCTATCGCAATACCAGCTTGCTCGCATTGGTCGCGATCGGCGTTGGATTTCTGATCAACCAGGTCAGGACGGGGATCTACCCGCAACTGGAACAGCCGCTTGCGGCGCCCGCCGTGGCGCTTCGAACCGTGGCGCCGCCAACACCTGCTTTGGCACCCGCGGCAGACGAGATGGCGCTGGAAGAGAGCAGTAGAGACGCCGCGGTATCGGGTTTAGCGCTCGAGCAAAAACAGGCGGTGCCCAGAAAACGAGCGCTGTTCCGGGAACAAAAGGCGGCCACCCAAGCGGCTAACTTTGACCAGATCGATCCCAAGGCCAACATCCAGACCGGTCCCGGTTTGCCCACGTGGGATTGGACCGATATCTCCTTGTCAAGGACAGTTGTGGATAAAGCTCAGCGAGGGACGACATGAAGTGCTGCTAGCGGGCCCACTGCCACCGAAGGATCAAATCACCCTGCCCTTGCCGCTTAAGCCAAAGCGGATCGAGATCCAAAGCGAGGGATGGGCCGTAGAGGGGGTGGATGAGCATGGCGTTCCGCAGTCCCAACTGCAGTTCAACCGTCGAAACGCCCAGGCGCCCGATGATCCGCAGGCGCTCCTCGAACCCCTCGCCTTACCCCCTTTTATCAAACTGGAACGTACCTTGCGCTTGGGATTGGATTGGGGCGTTGAGACCCGAGTGATCAGGGCTTCCCCGCACGACACCGCCGTTCTCATGCAAGTGCCTCTGATCGAGGGCGAGTCGGTAACCACGCCCGAGGTCCGGGTGCAAGACGGCAAGGTCATGGTCAACATGCCGCCTCAAGCATCCTCAGTCTCATGGACCTCAACCCTGGCAAAACGCCCGTCGATCGCATTGAAAGCGCACCAGACAGAGGCGTCGACAGAGATCTGGCGAGTCGATATCAGTCCTATTTGGCATTTGTCCGCGAGCGGGATAGCGGAGGTCTACCACCAAGACCCGCAGGGACGCCGATTACCCGAATGGCAACCGTGGCCAGGGGAAGCGATAAAGCTAGACCTCACTCGCCCCGAGGATAGCTCGAGGCAAACGCTGACCCTCGATCGCGCGCACTTGCAGCTCAGAGGTTGTGAATTTTTCGATATTCGCGGCGATAAGCCGCCGAGAGAGGATACCGGCGCCGGTGAGACAAGCGCGGGTGGAATGTCGCCTAGCCCTCGCAAAACCCGCCAATTCGCCCCAAACGATGAGTCTCGGGGACTTTGTGCCCCGTTATCCGGTCATTGCCGCCACTTCAGGCGCACCTGTCCCTAGCCCGAGCAACTCGGGCGCCAGGGCGAAGCTGCGCATCAGGTTGTGTGCCAACGCATGGAG
>JBOIEG010000141.1:0-1037 GCA_050740915.1 Gammaproteobacteria bacterium
CCTTGCGACCGTCCGCTTGAGCAACGGGTTAGGCGGCAGATGACTGTACAAGCCGCTTCTCTAGGTGTTCGAGCACCGTCGGCCACGCATGTTCGTGCTGATTCCGCGCTGCCTCGGTAGCAAAGCCCTCGTGAGCGAGACGAAGATGCGTGCGAGCAGCATTGGCCTTGAGTTCGACCGTAACGACGGTTTCTGCGCCTTCGGTGCCGCCTGCTCCTGTGACCCAAGTAAGCTGGACGAGCTGATCGGGTACCAGCTGAAGGAAACGGCCGTAGTGCGGGTGGCGCTGAGCTACCGAATGGGACTCGAACTTGAACTCGGTTTCGAAGAAGAACGGCGCGTTGCCTTCAGGGCGCATGAGCACGGAGCCCGGCGCCGCGAACCAAAGCTCAAAGCGTTGCGTCCAGGCCTTGTAGAGCGAAGTGGCCGACACGGGGAAATTGCGCTCCACCGTGAGATTGAACCGCCGACCGGAAAGGTCTGGTACGCGAATAGCAGATGTTGGTTCGTCCATCGATCAACTCCTTGTGTGAATGGGTTGCCGCCTAAACGACCAAGCTCACCTGCCGGAGCCGCTGCTTGATGCCGCGCGAAACCAGTATGGCGGCCCCGGTCAGGTGTAGCGTCTGGTTCGGCGGCCCCTTCATCGACTCAATTATCGCTCCCTTTACTCCCTTCGTGGCGGCCTGCTCATAGCCCAGGTAAGCGGCCCGCCGGGCACATCGATTTCCGTCACCATGGCAAAGCCGTGCTTGCGGTAGTAAGGCACGTTGCGCGCCTGTTAGGTCTCCAGGTAACACGGCAGGCGCTCGCCATCCCCGCGATCGAGGATCGGCTGCATCAGGGTGCCGCCGATTCCGCGGCCTTGCAGCGGCGGGTCAACGCCGAGGATCATTAGCTAATGTAGTGTCCCTTCATAGGTTAGGTACTTAAGGCCCACCGAAAACGGGTTCTAAGCCCAGTTGCAGGCGTCCGGTTTGGGTGTCGCGTGCGGGGTGTGCGCGCTGAGCGTTAGCGCCGAGAAACGCGATAGCTTG
>JBOIEG010000142.1:0-1426 GCA_050740915.1 Gammaproteobacteria bacterium
TTTATCCATAACCGTGCTGGGTCTCGGCGTGCTGGGAAGAGGACTTGCACCTCATCACCAGGCGGCGGCTGCTCAACATCAAACGCCTCATCAACGTTATCGGGTGCCGAAGTGTCCACCGTATCGACCGCACTGCGCTCGGTGGTCGCTGCGGCATTGGTTGGCTGCGCTCTCGCGGCGGTCTCTGCGCCGGATCTTCCGGACGCTGGACGATCGGGAAGCTTGAAAGGCACGGGCGGTCCCGCATCTTCGCCAGGTTTCCCCGTCTGCTCGATCAGAGCAAAATCGGCCCGCGCCTTGGCGCTACTCTCTCCACACAGTTCGGCCGCGTAGGCTTCGAGCTCGCGCTGGATGGCATCAAGGGCCAAGGATAGGTGCTCGGAGTCGTGGCGAGCGAGGCAGTCGAGGAACCACTGCCGAGCATTTTCGATCACGGCCGCCTGTCGGCTCCGGCTTTCGAGAAACGCGACGAGGATGCTCTCGATCCTGCGGATCCGTTCGACCTGAACGATCCCGAGGCCCCCGCGCAGCGCCAACGGTATGACCGGAAAAAGCGTATCGATGGCGTAGTCCATTCTGGCGATCACAGGGTGGTCGAGGGTATAACCGCGCTCGCGCAAGCGGGCGGCTAACGCCCGTGTGCCGATCGGCTCTCCACGCTCGTGCGCAAGTAACTCGCGAAGCTCCCGCACGGCGCGGGCCCGATCGATAAAAATGAGCTGGCCCCGATTGTCATTCTCGATGAGATGAGCGATCAGCGTCTCACTCTCGCTCACCCAAGGCTCGAAGAGGCAACAGATGGTGTAGAACCGGGGCTCGCCGGTCTCCTGGTGGAGTTCCTTCAAAATGTGGAACACGGTATTACCGCCCTCAGCCACCATGACCATCTCATCGCCGGGGCGTCGCGTGATCGGCAGCGTTCCGCGGAAACCGCGCTGGCGGATGGAGTGCTTGATGAGCTCATAGGCCTGATTTGGCTCGCGCCGCGGGTTTCGGTCGTACTCCTTGACCCTGTCGATCGTGACCCGCATCGGCGTCGGCTCGAGGGGATCGGCCTCCTTGATCTCGCGATTTCGCCCGAAGAACCCCTGCTGGAGGCTCTGCAAGCGCTCTTCGAGGGTGGGTCGCTCCTTGCTCACGGCTTCGAGCTCCTTGGGACAAACTCAGTGGGGAGGCTTGGCGGCCGGGTTCGAAGCGGTAGTGTCGTCCTTCGCATATCACACCCCCTTGGTGGATACGGCCGTGATTCTTATCATCGTGAGGGGATCTGCTTGTCCGTCCTGAATGCGGGTCGGGTACCGAAGACATCCGGCCGCAGCTCGTATCGGCTTACTTTGCCCTCCGTGGCGTGCTCGACGGCGAGGCAGCGATCGGGAGGCACTCGCCCGGCGGCGGTCCACTGCTGGACGGCTTGAGGCCGAATGCC
>JBOIEG010000143.1:0-5685 GCA_050740915.1 Gammaproteobacteria bacterium
GCTCGATCTCTTGCCGGATCGCGATACCCATCACATCAGCGTCACTGATTTCCAGTTTCCTCATAACGGAACCTCCCGTCGGCCACAGAGATACCGTTAGTGTAACAAGACTATGGGACATTATTTAAGACGCTATGTATGACAGCTTAAGCGATACAGAAACGTGCCTTATCCACAACGCTCCCAAGCCCCAGTTCCGCTCTTCGAGCTCTCACGACCTCCGCCTCAGGGTGCGAAAAGAACCAAGGAGACGATGAGCAACAGAACCTCTCCAGCCCCGTTGCGCACCGATAAAACGATATCGCGAAGGCAGGCTTATCGCCGAGATTCAAGCGGGTGGTAGCACCCTGGTCTGAGGTCGTCTGTTGCAACCGAAATGGACGCCATGGATTGGAGCTTATGAGAATGGAGGGCGAAAATGAGTGATCCAAACAGCGAGATCGCTAACATGCGATGCGAGGCTTGCAGAGCCGACGCGCCTCAAGTCACTGAACCGGAGATGGCCAGACGGCGCTTGCAGGTCCCGCAGTGGGAAATTCTGGAACAAGATGGGGCAAACGTCTGCGCCGCCGCTTTCGCTTCGATAGCTTTGCGCAAGCCTTGGCCTTTACCAATGAGGTTGGGACCATCGCCGAAGAGCAGGGTCATCATCCCTCTCTGCTAACGGAATACGGCCGTGTGACGGTGACCTGGTGGTCCCACAAAATCGGCGGCTTGCATGTCAATGATTTCATCATGGCCGGCAAGACCGATCGGCTGTTTTCCCAGGACCCATCAGGCAACGGCCTGCTCGATCCGGGCGGGGCTGGGGCGTTTTAGGTCCCACACGACACCTAGCCGTTCCAGTGCCCAGAGCGCATAGAAGGAAGGGTCGATCTGCCACCAGCGAAACCCATGCCGTGCCGAAATAGGGCAATAGTGGTGATTGTTGTGCCAGCCGTCACCCAGGGTGAGGATGGCTCCAATGAGGTTGTTTCTCGAGTTATCACCCGTCTTGTAGACTTGGGTGCCCCACGCATGAACCACCGAGTTAATGGTAAACGTACCGTGCCACAAAAACACTGTTGACACGATGAACCCCCAAAGGAATCCTGGCCACCCAAACAGCCATATCAAGGTGGCAATATAGGTATTCGCCGGTAACCATGTGTTCTTGTTCAACCAAACCAGCTCTGGATGGACGAGAAAGTCCTTTATCATGGCCCGATTGAGGGGCTTGTATTTATCACATAGGATCCAGCCTACGTGAGACCAAAAGAAGCCTTTATGCAGGGGAGAATGCACGTCCTGTGGCTGATCGGAAAAACGATGATGATGGCGGTGATGGCTGGCCCACCACAATACGCCTTTCTGCAGCGAGCACTCTCCTAAGAACGCCAGCAAAAACGCGAACACGCGGCTGGTATTGAACGAGCGGTGCGAGAAATACCGGTGGAAGCCCGCACTGAGCGCGAACATGCGCAAATAATAGGAGCCGATCGCAAGCCAAACGCCACTCCATGCGAAATGAAAGAATATCGTGTAAGCAGCCAGCGAATGCATGGTGATGAACATCACGGTATCCGGCCAGACGATCCGTTCATCGGGCGCCCGTGATTTGTTTGGGGTTAGGGTTACATTTATGCTTCTCAATTTACACCCCAAGGAGTGCTTTTTCGCGCAACTATAGCAAGTTTTCCGCTCCGTCCAAAGGACCTTTTCCATTCCCGCCGCGAGCCGGTCGAGCGGTGGCAACGAGTGATGACGTTTCGTTCTGAACCCGGTTTACTTGCGAGAGGTTTGAGGTCACAATCCCAGGCTCACCCGGTGACGAAGAGGTGTTGCTATGAGACTTTACCATTTCCCGCCGTCACCAAAACTCTCGGGTCGTTATCAAAATGCGCCTACGACCTTATTTTTGGTCATGTACCTCCTAGCCGGGTTTGGCGGCGCGAGACGAGCAAAGGAAGGAAGGAAGTCTTGGCAGAACAAAAGACGGGTACCAAAACGATCCGCGAGTTGATGCAGCAGCCTGGCATCATCCGCTCTCTTGGGGCACATGATGTATTGACCGCGCTGCTCATCGAGCAAGCAGGGTTTGAATCGGTTTTTATCGGCGGGTTTGGCACTAGCGCGAGCCTCTATGGCCTACCGGACATCAGTTTCCTTGGCATGAGCGAAATGGTGGAAGCGGTGCGGCGCATGGCGCATCGGGTTTCCATCCCCGTGATAGCCGATGGCGATACGGGCCACGGCGACTTGCACAATGTGGTGCGCTGTGTGGTGGAGTTCGAGAGCGCCGGGGCGGCCGGAATCATCTTGGAAGATCAAGTGTTTCCCAAACGTTGCGGTCATTTCAGCGGCAAGCAGGTCATCAGCAGCGCTGAGATGGTGCTGAAGATCAAAGCGGCGCTAAGCGCCCGGCATGTTCCGGATTTCCTTTTGATTGCCCGCACCGATGCCAGAGAGATGCATGGTCTAGAGGAGGCTATAGACCGCGTCAACCGTTACTGTGAAGCGGGGGCGGATCTCGCGTTTATCGAGGCGCCTTTGTCCACGGAGGAATTGGTGCGCATCGGCGAGCGCGTGCCCTATCCCAAGTTCGTTAATATGTTGGCCTTTGGTAAGACACCTATCTTCAGCGTCAAGGAATTGGAAGGACTGGGCTTTAAGATGGTAGTCGCGCCGATCGATTCCGTGCTGTTGACGGCCAGGGCCATGCGTGACATGGCACAAGTCTTCGCGCGGGACGGGCACACCCAATCGCTGGCGGGTCGGATGGTGAATTTCGACGAGATCAAAGCGATCTTGGGGCTGAACGAATTTCTCTCACTGCGCGAAAACTTAAATGCCTGAGAGCTTGCGAAAAAATCGTCGCCAGCGAGAGGAGCTCGTGTTCCGCCGGAGCGGAGGACCGTTTCGCCGGGAGCGAAACGGAGCGCAAAACCGGAGTGTATATTGAAATACATGAGGGTTCCGAACACCGTCGGAACGCGAGATCCCGAGCGCAGCAGATTTTTCACAAGCTCTGAGACAGGTGTTGCGGTGGGATCCGTGCCGGCTCAAAAAGCGTAACGGAGCTGGGCACCGATCGAATCGGCGCCAGGTGTGTCGTATTCGCCGATTAAGGTGTCGGTAAAGGTGCCGGTAGGCGCGATATTCTCTGGCACCAAGTCGACGCTGCTCTCGATCCTCGCCGTGTCGAAAAAAACGTGTGAATAACCGACGCTGAAATCCCATTTTTCGTTGAGGCGATAGCTCGTGCCCACGCTTAACCAATGCCTGTCATTATCGGGAATGCGCGGGGTGCGAAAGTGCGCGCTAGGCACCGGTGTTTGGTCGTAGCCGTAGCCCGCGCGCAGAGTCCAATGCGGATGATAGGCATAAGCTAAACCCACACTAAAGGTCCAGCTATCTTCCCAGTTCTGCATCGTGAGCTCGTCGGGACTGCCGTCAGCAAAACGGATCCGCGTCTCTCGGAATCGGCTCCAGTGCGTCCAGCGTGCTCCGCCGCTGAGCGCCAAGCGCTCGTTCAAGCGTCGATAGACACCGAGATAGAGGGTGTCTGGGAGATTCAGCTCGGCCTCGCCCCCTGTCACGCTGGGTTGTCCGGGCACGCCTTCAAGTTTACGCGTTCCCCTTAAGGTATGGTCGACCTTGGAGCGGTAGCCGGCGCCAAAACGGGTGCGCTCATCCCATTCGAACATAAGCCCCAGGTCGTAACCCAAGCTCCAGTCGTCCCCCTGCACGCGCGCGAAGCCATCCGCAAGCTGGTTGCCCCTAAATACCGCCCGGCCGAGCGTGGCATCCGCGTACTGCACGCTCACGCCAGCGCCCAGGGAGAGTTGCCTTGACACCCGGTAAGCGAAAGAGGGGTTGATGTCTATGGTCTTGAGCTCTGAACGCAGCGCGTGATAACGGCCTACCCAGTCGGCATCGTAATCCGTGAGCAAGCCGAAGGGGGCGGTTATGCTGAGAGCGAGGCGCGCGCGTTCCCCGAGCGGGGCCAAAGCATATAGGCTCGGCGCCAGGCCGTCTCTGCCCCCGTCATCGTCGATACCCCGGCTGGGGACCGAGAGACCCGAGAGAGACTGTCGGGAGCCCTGGTTTTCGAACCCGAAGCGGCTGGTGATGTAGAAGAGACCGTTCTGGACCGTGGGCCTTTTCAACAACACCAAGCCGGCGGGGTTGAAGAACACAGCCGAAGCATCGTCCCCCACCACCCCGTATCCGGCAAGCGCCCGTCCAATCGCGTTGGCACTGTGCTCTCCGAGTTGAAACCCGGCGCCGCAAGCATCAACAGCACCGAGGGTCAATTGGAAAATGCAAAAAATCTGATATAATTTGGCATTGGAAACTCGTATCCAGGCTTGTATCAAGTAACACGGTTTGAAGATCTATGCTAAAAGGCGAGATACGTTAATATAAACAATTAGCCTGCACATCGCACCTGGGGGGGAAGTGCTGCAGGCGATGATATAGTGATCGGAGGGTGATATGTCATCGTCGCAGTGAAATGACCTCATCGAGAGCGCCACAAAAGCAAAATCCGCTGACGACGTTCACACGCTATGTGTGAATCGTTGCCAGCGGCTGGGATTTGAACAATTCCTATATGGCGTCCAATTTCCAAACTCTTTCATTAAGTCCCATTTCGTCATTATAAGCGCCTACAGTCCCGAGTGGTTTAGCCACTACGAGGCCATGGGTTACAGAAAGGTTGATCCTATGGTTCTGCATTGTCAGAATCAAATCTTGCCGCTGAATTGGGACGAGCTGGAACTTTCTGATAAGAAGCAAAAGGTAGCTTGCCAGATCATGAGCGAGGCTCGTGAATTCGGGCTCAAGAGTGGGTTCAGCATTCCAGTTCATGGGGCAAACGGAGCGGTCGCTCTGTTGAGCTTTGCCACCGATATGGAGCCCGAAAAGGCTAAGGCGCACATATTAGAGGCCATCCCCTACGCTCAGTTTTTCAGCGGTTTTATCCATGAAGCGGCCAAGCGGATTTTGAACGCATCGCAGATGCTGTTAACAAAGGACACATTAACTTGCCGCGAAAAGGAATGTTTGCTATGGGCTGCCGAGGGCAAGACCGCGTGGGAAACCCCGCAGATCCTAGACGTTTCCGAGCGCACCGTCAATTTCCATATGCAAAACGCCGCTGGGAAGCTCAATGTCTGTAATCGCGCGCATGCGGTAGCCCGGGCGATCTCCGAGCGTTTGATTTCGCCTCAGCTCGCTTAGCGCCCTCGGCTTGAAGCTGGTTCCCTTTGTCTCTGCCGAGCACGGCAGAGACATTGGCGGCCGCGGGAGTCACGTGATGGGCCTTGGCTTTGGTCATCCCCCAGAATGATCCACAAGCACAAAACTCAGCGTTGTTTCTTTAAACAGCCTCTCGCTCTTGGGGTAATTTTTTTCTTTCCCAGATAAGCCGGTAACACGCCGGCGCAAGCCTTCCGCCAATGCCTCGCATAGGGGTGCGAGCGGTCTTTTCTATCTTGCCAAACCAGCGTCTGTTGCGGCGTACCTGTCAGATCTGACAGGTACGCAACCACCTGATTTCGCGTTTACTTAAGCCACCTTCATACGTAGGATCTTTAAACTTATTGAATTATAAGGGGAACTAACGAGGTTTCACTCGATCCCATAGAGCAATCAAGCACGATTGACTCTAGTCATAAGGGGGACCGAGTGAAACAACGACAA
>JBOIEG010000144.1:0-2188 GCA_050740915.1 Gammaproteobacteria bacterium
TCGCCCGGCCCGACAGCGATTTCATCGCCTGCTCCTCGACGTTCGCCCGATCGCCGATCCAGTGGGCCTTGAATTGGAGTGCGGCATTGAGCACGGTCGGGGCATTGCGAGCATTCAAGCGATGTTCAACGCCGATCGATTTCGGCAAGGCATCGGTCCCGTATAGCGCGGGAGGATGGCAGGTCGCACAGGCCACCGTGCCGTCGGCTGAAAGCCTCGGATCGAAGAAGAGCTTCTTGCCCAATTCGACACGCGGGGCTAGGGTGGGGAACTCCGCGGTCGCCATGTCCTGCGGGAGCGGCCGAAAATACTGCTTCGCCTTCTCCATCAAGGTTTCTTCAGCCCCGGAGGCTTGAACCGTCAGCGCGAGAAGCGCCGCTGCCCAGATCAACCCCTCCGCCCGGCGGATAGACAGGCATTGCACTGCCAACGGATAACTCTTCATAGTCGTCCTCCTTCAGTCGAGCCGCCGGGTGCCGCCGGCGAGAGCGCTGATGCCTATCGTTTGAGTTCAGCGGACGCCGACGGCGGTTCGCTGCAACGAAGGGTTCAAGTAAGCCGCTACGCGGCAGGGTCGCTTCGCCACCGTAGCCCTGTGCAGTCCGAGGGCCTGGGCCACGGCACTGGCCGCGGCCGCCTGTGGACTTCTGCCACCTCCCAGCTTTGCAACCGCAGGTGGCCTCAGCCGTTGCCTCGTGACGCCGCAGTCCGCCTCTGGCATGCCCGCCACGCCACCCCCGCTTTGAGAACCTACACATCACCTGTTGTAGACTGGCTGAACTCGCCGCCGACTCGTTTCCCCCCTCGTCCCAACCACTGTCGCGCTACCCCGGTCTGCACGGCCGGAAGCATTCCCCATATATATAGTGTCTCGCCCCCGTCCGGGCTTCTTGAACAACGGATTGAAACGACCTTCAGGTCGTCTCAATCCTTACTGGTTAGGCGTCTGCATTGCAAAGCGCGAGGGCATGTGGCACGGGGCAGCGTCGCGATCGGACAGACCCACTCATCTTGTTTCCCTTGCCGGGACTTCGCACGTTCCATTCAGACACCTCCCGATGTCCTTCTCAATCCTTTGGCGAACTGGCGGGACGTAGGTGAATGGCAGCACGAGCCAGTAGGCTGGGATATGTTTGCAGAGCAAACGGAAGCAGTCGATGCCCTTAAGGGTGACCCCTGTGCGCAAGTCTTGAACCGCAATTTCACCGACGAGCAATTGCCCGGTAGGAGGAGTTTCCGTGGTGTCTTCGAAGTGACCCAACCAATCGAACCGATGGTGCATGCGTGCATAGCCAGCACAGCGCTCACACTCAGGGTGCCGGTACAGACGAATCGCCTTCATTCTACGAATCTCCTTCTCAAGTTGATGACCGTCCACCGTTCCGGCTAAGCTGCGGCGCGCGACCACCGACGGGTCATCTCGCCTGCGCTCGGGCCGCGCGCCGTCAGCGTCAGCCGGTTGTTCGGCGGCACGACACTCACGTCACGGACGCCGGTTCTGCCAATCTGCAAGCCACCACGCTGCATCGCGGAAGCGGCCCAAGGAAGTACCAAGTTTGCCACCGTGCGATGCTAAAGCCGCATGATCTGAACAACTCGTGCCATTCCGACCTCGTTAGGACCCCTTCGGGCGCGATACTGGCTGGAAGCTGCGGCAGGAAACTGGGCCGCATCAAATCTATGACCAATAAATAGCCCCCCGGCCTGAGAGTTTGTAAAAAAACCGTCGCGAGCGAAGGAAGGTCGCGTTCCGCCGGAGCGCAGGAACCGCAGTGTATATTGAAATACATGAGGATTCCGAGCACCGCCGAAACGCGAGATCCCGAGCGCAGTAGGTTTTTTCACAAACTCTGAGTACTCGGGCTATCTCCGCGAGGGCTGCCCGATATCCCTCCGTATGGTGCAGCACATAGAGGCTGAGGACGAAATCGAAACGCTCCTTTAAGAAGGGCAGCGCCTTCGCGTCGACCCGCGCATAGTCCACCAGTGAGCCCGGTTGCTTTTCTTGGACGAAGGCGCGGGCCCTCTGGAGGATTGGGCCTTCGTAATCCGTGGTAACAACTGCTCATAGGTTAGGTACTTAAGGCCCACCGAAAACGGGTTCTAAGCCCAGTTGCAGGCGTCCGGTTTGGGTGTCGCGTGCGGGGTGTGCGCGCTGAGCGTTAGCGCCGAGAAACGCGATAGCTTG
>JBOIEG010000145.1:0-2851 GCA_050740915.1 Gammaproteobacteria bacterium
CCAAGCTATCGCGTTTCTCGGCGCTAACGCTCAGCGCGCACACCCCGCACGCGACACCCAAACCGGACGCCTGCAACTGGGCTTAGAACCCGTTTTCGGTGGGCCTTAAGTACCTAACCTATGAGCCGGTCTTAACACTTCTTCCAGTCGAGCCAGATGTCTTGACCATAGTTATGCCACAGGAAGAACAACGGAAACGAGGGCGAATCAAATGTCGCAAAATTATTTCCGACAGCAGGGTGAACACGATTGTGCCAGCCCTGTACGGCACCGGGCGAGTGCAAAGCGGCGCTAGTGCCAAACGCGCAAACATTGCCGGACAAAAAGTTGTTTGGCGTAGCGATGCCGGGTGACGGATTGGCAATGTTTCCGGAAAGCCAGCCAGTACACCCTGGAGTCGTGGAGCTGCAGTTGCCGTTTGCAGAGGCGACTGCGCTTCTGAACATGACGGGTACGGTCGTTGCCGGATCCCACGATGGAATTTTTCCGACAGGCATCCAGGGATAGTCATAAACCATCACATGGCGCTCCATTTTGCGGATGTAATTCTCGTGTCCTCCGAAGAATCCGCCCGTATCATAGGTATTTGAACCTATCGTTACCGGCGCCACGGAATGGGCATTGGCTGGGCTATTGTGTTCAATTTCGTAGTGGCCATCGATGAGCGACCGATTGATGGGTTCCCGCATTCGATTGGAAACTATGGTTTTCGCGCAATCTGGAAGCTGGGTCAGCATGTAATGCCCATTCTTTTTGCCCAAGGTGCTTGCTGGCGCCGGACACGCTGCGGAGCCTTCCCGGTAGTTTTGCGTATAGATATACGCTTCTTGCCGGTGCGAGAAACAATTGGGGAGAATGTAGTCAAGGGTGTTTTTCTTGCCGTTAACGTTTTCAAAGAAGCAGGTGGACCAATCCCTCCTGGGATTCATTAATTGGGCGACTTTTGTGCCGCTGCTATCGAACCACTCGGCGCGAACCCGCGCAAACGACCCGCCGGTACCTGTCTTCCAATACTGCTTTGGCAGGGCGTTGTTACCAAGGTCCCAGAAGTAGAGTTTGGTCCCATCCGCCATGGTGTAGCTAACGGAATTATTGATGCTCCCCGAGCTCGACGTATGTGCGACGAG
The DNA here is from genome assembly GCA_050740915.1 of Gammaproteobacteria bacterium. Lineage (GTDB taxonomy): Bacteria > Pseudomonadota > Gammaproteobacteria > JBOHHR01 > JBOHHR01 > JBOHHR01. The sequence continues at coordinate 1,128 of JBOIEG010000145.1, forward strand.
GTCCCAGTACGAGGTCCCAGTTATTGGTTAGCAGGTTAAACGCCGAGACCCGTATCTCGGCGCCGCTACTACCTGGCTGGGTGATGTAGCCAGACATATTGATTGGGCTATTCGTGTTTGTCACGCGCGTTCCGTCGTGGAACCCGGTGGTACACGCGGAGGAGAGCAGCAGCAAGCATAAGACAGTCAAATTGCTAAGATATTGGCGATAAATCTGCTCAAGTCGGGTATGTTGATCAGACACCCTTCCAGCTCTCGTGAGTGGTTGCGACAGAATATGCAGATCTGCTATGGATGTTATGAAAGTCATCGTAATCTCCTTAATTGCGATTAAATCCTACCCGGCCGGTAGACCGGGATGAACAGGGCGAATCCGAACCAATACACGTCGAAGGCGGGTGGCATTGCTCAATCCAGGCGACGGCCTTTTCTGTTCGGCCGTCCGATCGCCAATCGCTGTGCTGCTCGAATATCACAAACGCCATGCCACGTACGAGCGAAGCGGCTAGATCCTGCTGTGGCCTAGCCCTGGCGCGGGTTTTCGCGACTCAATGCCGATCGAGCGTTGGCGCTATGCCCAAGAGGGTGTTTCAGGATGAACAGTGGCGGTTCACGTGTTCCACTCTGAAACAACCGCGTGACCGGCGACGGTGGACCGGCATGGCCCGCCAGGCTTACACCAGCTTCCAGCACCTATCGCTCAATTCCATCGCCATGTGCGCTCTGCTGCGTTATCGTTGCTCTGGAGGGTCCACTCGATTCCTCTTCGCTTCTTCTTTGGATGGGTTAATAAATGCGCCGAAAGGGTAGCCTGAGTGGCCCTACATAGCATGTGGGCGCACTTTTTTGATCCGTGATCGATTTTTTGCGCACCACACAGCCGTCTCGCCGTCCCATCACGAAATCAGCTTGCTTTGTGCGCGCTCTCGGCATATACTCTCACTGCAGGATTTTCAAATAGTGAATTTAGTCGTCTGCTATTACGCCCCTCTAGTCGGTACGTCAGTTCGTCATTTTCCCTGTCTTGATTCTCGTGCAACACGGGCTCAGCCCAATCGTTCCAACTTTTTACTTTTTAGGAATACTTAATATGTCAACTGGTACTGTTAAATGGTTTAATGAATCGAAGGGTTACGGCTTTATTACACCTGACGATAGCGGTGGCGATGTGTTTGCTCACGCTTCTGGAATTCAGACGACCTTCAAAACGCTCACAGAAAACCAGAAGGTTTCTTTTGACGTAACGACTGGCCCAAAAGGGAACCAGGCAACAAACATTCGTTCCGTAGACTAAGCTCGCTAAAAGCCCGGCTCGCCGGGCTTTTTCATGTCTAACCTCCTTTGTTCCGCACACGGCTGAGTTCGCTCTTGTGCCTGGCGCTGCGCGCTTTGGGTTAGCCTGTACTAGCCTGTACCGATGGCATTCGCTCTGGCTTACCGAGCTAGGGATCTCCGAGCGTAAGGAGCTTTTCGACGATGAAAAATCCCAAGGACGGGTTTTTCAAAGCCTCCCTAGTGTAGTGTCCCTTAAATAACTTTACAGTTAAGCCGCCTTCTTTTCCCTCGGGGCAGGGTGGATCTGGGCTTGATCTGCTCCATCTTGACCCGCGCCCGCTCGATCTTCTTGATGATGTCCTCGACGGTGGCCGTCCAGATGAAGGGCTTGGGATTTTGGTTCCAGGCTTGCCTAAAGTCCTCGATCGCCTCTTTTAAATCCGGCACGC
>JBOIEG010000146.1:0-1933 GCA_050740915.1 Gammaproteobacteria bacterium
CTTTGGAAAGATTCTCTGGATGATTCGCCAACACCGCTGTCCTCCTCTCATTGACCCAAGGACAGTCTGACAACAAATCAATCCGCAAAACAGATGGGGTTGGCTAACCGCTTACGATCGAGCGGCCGTCTTTGCGGCACAGGCGGTATTCCACCAGATACTCGCGCAGCTCGCTCTGGGCGCGCTCGAGCTCCGCGACGGCGCGCTCGCGGTCCTCGGGGTGGATCAGCGCCTCCCAGCCCCCGATCCCTTGAAACTCCTCGTCGGTGTAACCGGTGAGGTCGGCGATGGGCCCCGCCCAGCGGATGGCGCCGCTCGGGATCTGATAATCGTAGAGCAGATGGCCGGTCTGCTGCGCGACGAGGTGATAGCGGGCTTCGCTCTCCCGCAGCGTCGCCTCGCTGCGGCGGCGCTCCTCCATCTCCGCTTCGAGCGCCGCCGCGCGCCGGTGGAATTCCCCCTCGATGGACTGCGCGGTGTCCACGAACGCCGCGGCCAGCCGCCCCAGCTCGTCCTGACGGGCAGTATCGAGCGGCAACAGCGCCTTGCGCTCCCGCATCTGCAAGGTCGCCGCGAGCAACTGCTTCAGGGGCTTCCCGATCTGGCGCCGGAGGATGAGGGCGAGGATGGCGAGCAGCAAGGCCAGCGAAGCGATCCCGGTCCAGAGCACCCACTGGGCGGAGCGGAAGGCCTCGCTCCGCACCAGGGCCCCGGGCACGGTCGAGGCGAAGTACCAGCCCGGACCCTCCAGCCGGCTCACCGCATAATAGGAGTCGCTTTCCCGATCGAATCCCGATGCCGGTAGCGTGGCCTGGGCCCGCACCAGCTCGAGCAAGGCAAAAGGCGCCGGTCCCCGGTGTCCGCGATATAGATCCTACGCTCGCTTTCAATTATCTTGGCGAGATGCACTCGGTCGGCGAAGAGCCGGCCATCGCCACCGAAGATGGCGTGGGTCGCACCAGGGATCTCCGATTCCACCACGCTCGCCACCAACTCATCCATCAGCGCATCGGTGCAGATGGTCGCGACGTGCCGCCCCTCCACATCCACGGGCGTGAGGCCAGCCACGGTGTACTTCTTATAACCCGGCGTGTAGACCGGGACCCCCCAGAAGGTGACGCGCTCTGGATTATGGTCCGGGTCGGCGGCAGGGTTGTCTTCGAGCTCATCTAACGGATAGTCGGCGGGGGTGTCACGGACCCAGTGCAGCTCCCCGAGCACATCCAGGTTGTCGTATCCCATGCTGGCCGCTGGCGGCACGGACAGGAAGTAGAGGTTCGCGAAACGCGTGGAGGCCAGCCGGCCGAACTGCTCGGAGAGGTCGAAGAACAGCATCCAGAGCCGGCGGAGCTCCGGGGTCGGCTGCACCTTTTTGTGCATCCAGCCCGTAGGATAACGCTTCGGGTCCAAGTACTCCGGTCGGTTGCGCCAGGCGCCGTCCGGATAGCGCATCATCAGTTGCTCGAAGCGCTCGTCGGCGTCGGGCATCGGTGCCGCATAGCGGCGCAAGAGCTTCGCCTTGATGACCCGGTGGTGGTCGCGGATGAGCGTCAAGTAGCTCCCGTGATACTTGGCCCGCTGCACCACGTACTCGCTCAGGCGCTCCAGCACCCGCCGCCCCACTTCGCGGGAGAGGAGCTCGTAGCCGATGCCGGTTGCCAGCGCGATGATCACAGTCACCCCCGCGGCGATACGGTAGAGGGTGGTTCTCGTCAACGATCGGGAAGATCTGGCTCGCATTTTTCGTCCTTCAACCCGTGGACCGATTCGGAGTTTTGAGCTTAGAGTTTCGCGCGGAACGCAATTCCTAGTGTAGTGTCCCTTAAATAACTTTACAGACTTTCCAGTGATTGCTATAGTCTCGCTCATGCCGAACACCCGCGTGGCGATCAAGTTGCAGCCGGCTGAACGCACGCCGCTGGAGACATGGGGA
>JBOIEG010000147.1:0-5444 GCA_050740915.1 Gammaproteobacteria bacterium
CCCCGATGCCCTGCTCGCGGACCCGCGTGCGCCACAGTTGCACGGTGGGCCGGCTTACGCCTAGTTCTTAGGCGATCGACACATTGTTCTGACCCGCCAGGGCGCCCAAGATAATCCGGCAGCGCAGCGCCACCTGTTGCGGAGTTCCGTGTGCGGATCCCCATGTCTCCAGCTGCGCGCGTTCAGCCGGCTGCAACTTGATCGCCACACTGGTGTTCGGCATAAGCGAGACCATAGCAATCACTGGAAAGTCTATAAAGTTATTTCAGGGACACTACACTAGCGAGATCTTCCGGAGCTTTATAAACCCTAATAACATCGCATATGAATAACAACGATCATCCTCTCCGCTTCCTTCTCGACAACATTATCCCCGGTGACTGCGCCGAGGAGCTCGCACGCATCCCGAATGGAGCGATAGACCTCTGTGTCACCGATCCGCCGTACATCGCGAAGTACAAAGACCAAACCGACCGCCGAGTACTCAATGACGATAACTGGCGCTGGATTGCGCCCGCTTTCTCGCAGATCTATCGCGTGCTCAAGCCTGGGAGCTATTGCGTGACCTTTTACGGCTAGCAGCACATTGAAAAGCTCATGATGGCCTGGAAGCTCATCGGCTTCTCTCCGGTTGCCCACCTCGTATGGCACAAGCGCTATCTCTCAAAGCGGCGCGTCGTCCAATACATGCACGAGCAGGCGTTTGTGCTTGCAAAAGGCTATCCGCCGATCCCGAGGTATCCCTTTCCCGATGTGTTGCGATGGGAGTACTCCGGCAACGGACTCCATCCCACAGAGAAAGCCGTGTCGGTGATGAAACCTCTTATCAGGGGCTTCTCAAAGCCCAGCGATATTGTGCTTGATCCGTTCTGTGGCTCGGGATCAACGCTTCTTGCGGCACGCGAGAGCGGCCGGCGCTACATTGGCGTTGAGAAAGACTCGCGGGTTTTTGAGATCCTCCGTGCGCGGCTCGACTCTGCACCGGAAACGTCGACAGGAAGCGGCGCGGAAACGAAACGAGAGGGGGCGTAAGCCCCCTTTTATTTTGGGGCAATTTTTGGGGAACCCGCCCACCCCGCGGGCAGGGCTTTGGAAACTATTTTTAGTCCCGTTCTCCTAGCTCAGCTAAAGCAAATACCAGAAAGTTAGCGACCTTTCGTTCCATATTTTTAAACTTCCTACCGTAACCCCACGGTTATCCACACAAACTATCTTGATATCCGTCCATTTTCGTGGAATTATTTATATAATTACTCTTCACCTTAATTTAAGGATGGATATTCATGGCACGCAAGCTTTCTAGCACTCCAAAGTTCCCAACAAGCTTCCACCAAGAGATGGACGTTAAAGGGTATATCGATGAGCTCGCCGCTCGCACGAACCGTCCTCGCGCAGAAATCATTAATAGAATCATCCGTGAACATCGCGACCGGCAGAACACAAACCCGACAATGCAGCCCTCTACCTTGCCGAAAGTCGCTAATCAATAGTTCTTCATGTCCTCTAACCCAAAAATAACTAATCTGGAGTGGTTGACCCAACCAAAAGAGTCGGGGGAGTTTTTGGGTTTCACACAACCTACGAGTAACACTACCTATACTCCCAATCAGTTCTTCGATGTCTGCCTCCCCCACTACTCTCGCGGGGTTGTCCGGCTTGTGGGATACATCATCTACCAGACCTTTGCATGGAGCGATCGTAACGGCAGACCGATCAGCGAGAAGCACGAAGTGACATATCAGGAGCTCATTGGGAAAGCTGGTATCAGTCGAGGGGCACTTGCGCAAGCAATTTCAGAAGCGGTAAACGGCAACTTCATCACGATTAAGAGAGGCCAACCAGACAAAGCTGGCAAGCAGGGAGAATCAACCCTCTTCGAGCTTAAGTGGAGCGCCGACCCGGAGTACGTAAAAAACCCTCGTCAATTTAAAGGCTTTTTCGAAGGCAATGGTAACCGAACATACATCCCCAACCAGTTCTTTACCCGAATCCTCCCTAATGAGCCGTTAGTGGTAATTAAGGTGGTGGGTTCAGTTATCCGCTTCTCCATCGGCTTTCAGGTCAAGCGTGGTTTCCGCCGTCAGGAGGTTTCCCTCTCCTACCGAGAGATCCAGCACTATGCGAACATTAGAAGCCCTCATGATCTCTCAAAGGCGCTTCATCACGCGGTGGAAACAAACTATATTCACTACGTCGAACTGGGGTATTTTGACCCTAATGCGGGCAAGAAGAGTAAGGCAACGGTATACAGTCTCAAATGGGCACAAGACAAGAGAGCTGATAGTGATTTTGACTCAAGTAGTTATGAGGTAACCGGTTCAAAATCCGTAGCGGGAGAAAAAGATAACCGGTTCAAAATCCGTAGCGGGACCGGTTCAAAAAAGATAGCGGATAACCGGTTCAAAATCCGTAGCGATATAGAAATAAAACAAATAAATAAAACTTCTAAACAACAACAAGATGCTGTTGCAGAGATTTCTTTGGAAGACAAGGAATCATTCGGGCGGCTTCGCGAAGCTGGCTTTGATAATAAAACCGCTTCGCTCCTGGCATCTGTTCGTTCGCTCGAACACATTGAGCAACAAATCGCTTGGCTCCCGAAGCGGCACTCAACCAAAAACCCTTTAGGGCTTCTCCGAAAAGCCATTGAGGAAGACTGGTCGGAGCCAGTAAATCTCATCACCGGACCTACTGCAGAGGATAGTCCAGAGATGGTCTTTGGGCGGCATTTTTATGCCGGTCTTGGCCGGAATGATGGGACGCCAGTGGCGATGCCGTCCCGTATGGATATCCTCGCTACGGAGCCGTTTGTCACCGAACTCTTGAACATCTGGCCGAACCCAAACCGCATTGCGGATTGGGGTAGGCAGTTCGGTTTACAGGCCGCTGAAAGAAAGAGCGCGGAAACGTACCCAATGAGTCTTACTGGAGCCATCCGACAATTCGGTAACGGGTTTGTTGTCTGGACGCGGAACGATCGCGAGCGACAGCTTCGCCAGTTTACGAACCAGAGCCGCGAAAATTACGAGGGACAGTTCAAGGCCGATTATCTCCGTTATGTTGCAGAGATCAAAGCGGAGTACCGGAAGACGAATCCGGAGGCGTACCGGGAGTTTCTTGCTTATCGGGAGGCGCGGAAAGCGGAAATTGAGAAAATACCAGGGGATTTCATTCGCAGGAAGCTCTTACACCACTACAACAACGACACGGCCATTACCCAAGATTTCATTAGGTATTTTCCAGAGGTAGCCGATTTCTGGAAGTGGGACGCGCAATATAATCGACAACATCAAGTAGTCGCATGAAAATTATTACAGTCATTAATGCAAAAGGAGGATGTGGCAAGAGCACGATCGCGATGAACCTTGCGGCTGGTTTCGCGCATGGGGGATACCGGACGCTTTTGATTGATATGGATCCCCAAGCCCAGGTGACACAATGGCTCAACGCCGGTGATGGCATCACCAGTGCCAATACCCTCGTGATGGCACTGGCAGGCAAACAATCAATTGATGAGATTACTCAACCTACACACGTGAGTAACCTCTCCTTCGTCGCTGGTTCCGAAGAACTCGAAGGGTTAGGTCGTCGTATCACCGATAATGAAAATTACTATCTGCTCTTAACGCGTTGTTTGAGTGAAATCACCGATCGTTTTGCCTTTATCGTTACTGATAGTCCGAATCAAATCAGCCCGATCATGGAGAATGCGATTTACCCGAGCGACTTATTTATCGTGCCGTTTGAGAGCACGAAAGCAGTCCGTAGCTACGCCAATTTTTATAAACTCGTGCTTCAGTTACGCGGCGAAGAGCCGCTCATCCTTCACGTTCTGAGTAACCTCTCGCGACTCAAAGGACACCGAAAGCGCGTAATGGAGATTATGGATCGCGACGGCATAAAGCGTGCGGATACCGAGGTGCGTAGTTGCGGCTGGCTTGCCAAAGTTGATGAGCACGGAGGATCCATCTTTGATTACCGCCCCCACGCCAAGGGAGCACAAGACATTGAGTCGCTCATGGGTGAGGTGTTATTAACTTTTGGGTTGCCCCCCATAGTCCTTCTGCCAAAAATCACGACACCGCAATTTTCACTTGCATAACAATAAATACATATGAGTAGCACAACCCAACAGAAACCAGAGCAGCCAAAAAGTCGACTTGACCTCGTCAGGGAAATGCACGCGCAGGGCAATCTCGGGGGCTTGCTCACACCAGACGGTCGCAAGGTCGTAAGCATCGACAAGCTCATCGAAGATCCCAATAACGAGCGCAAAACCTTTGATGACATGGCCGACATGATTTCTTCAGTAAGAGTAAACGGAATCATTGAGCCGATTACTGTCATGTCGCTTGAAGAGGGAAAGTTTCAGATTGTCACCGGTCATCGTCGGTATCGCGCGGCAAAGGCCCTTGGGATCGAAATGGTAGAAATTCTCATCCGTGAGACGGAGGACGAGTGGAAGCGCCGAAAAAAAAGTCTTGTTTCAAATGTGCAGCGTAAAGACGTTCGCCCCATTGAGCTTGCGTATGCGTTGCAAGTAATCCTTGATAATGATCCTGGCATCAAAAGTCAGGATGCTTTGGCAGACGCGATTGGGAAGGGTAAAACATGGGTGAGTGAGATGCTTCGTATCCTCACACTTCCACTTGAGTTGCAACAGAAAATTGAAACCGCGCAGCAGTTCATTTCTGCCGATGCGGTGAGTAAAATCGCGCGGCTCGATGATCTGAACTTACAGGAGCAACTCATCGATGAATTGCTCTCGGGGGCAAGTGTGCGTGACATTCGCACACGCATCAACGAGCTTACGGAAAAGAAAAAAACTCGATAGCCCAGATAACACCAAAGCCAAAAAGGGTGTTCCATACCAGTCATAAGGTTAGTGTGATTGTACAAGGTGAGACGAGTCGCATGACTAGCGATCAGATTATTGCTGGACTGGAAGATGCACTCAAACAAGCAAAGAAAGGGGGTTAAAATCAAAAGTTCGGACGTCCGAACTTTTTTCTTCCCTGTCGTCTTGCGGCTATCGAACAAACCAACGGTTTGTCACGATAGGCGCAGTCTTTCCCGGTGTGCCATCAAGAAAACAGGCGTCACGATAGCAGAGCTAGCAAACACCAGTTTTCTTGATCAGCTCTCCCTTGTTTCCTCTCCACATAGGGGAGGGGCGTGGTGCGCGAAATATCGCGCACGAATAACTAGTTGCGCGTAGTTGTCGGGGGCGTTCCACCCCTGACTGCCTGGGGTTTCCCGAAGGGACTCCGGCACTTACACGCACTTTAACTTGTCCTAGTCGAACACTCGTAACGAACAATGTCCTTTAATGGGGTAAAGGAGCATTGTCACGTTAGCGAGCGTCATGATAGGACATCGCGCGTGCTCTGAGAGTTTGTGAAAAAACCGTCGCGACTTTCCTTCGCTCGCGACGGTTTTTTCAC
>JBOIEG010000148.1:0-2406 GCA_050740915.1 Gammaproteobacteria bacterium
TCCCCTCCGTATTTCTTCGAGGTCACTAACGTCAGCGCCGCCGTCAGCGTCGTCTTCCCATGATCCACATGACCTATCGTCCCTACATTTACATGCGGCTTCGTGCGTTTGAATTTTTCCTTGGACACGGCTGCTTACCTCTTTATTTTAGTCAACTAGCTTTCTTGATAACGGATTGGGCGATATTGGAAGGTGCTTCGGCATAACGGCCGAATTCCATGGTGTAGGTTGCACGTCCCTGGGTACCCGATCGCAGATCGGTTGCATAACCGAACATTTCCGCCAGAGGCACCTCCGCCCGGATGATTCTGCCGGCAGGTGAGTCCTCAGTGCCATGCAAGATCCCACGGCGGCGGTTTAAGTCACCGTTCACGGACCCCAAATACTCTTCGGGAGTCACCACTTCCACCGTCATCACCGGCTCTAAAAGCACGGGTTTTCCGCGTAGTGCCCCTTCCTTAAACCCCATGGAGCCCGCGATCTTGAAGGCCATCTCGTTAGAATCGACTTCGTGATACGACCCGTCATGGATCGTTACTTTCACGTCCACCACGGGATATCCCGCGAGGACGCCGTTTCCCATTTGCTCTTGCACGCCTTTTTGCACCGCGGCGATATACTCCTTTGGCACCACGCCACCGACGATCCCGTTAACAAATTCGAAACCCGATCCAGGTTCCCCGGGCTCCAAGCGCAAAACCACATGGCCGTATTGTCCACGCCCACCAGTCTGCCTGACATATTTACCTTCCGCCTTTTCCACCGCTTGGCGTATGGTTTCCCGATAGGCGACTTGCGGTTTACCGACATTTGCCTCCACCTTAAATTCCCGCTTCATGCGGTCCACGATAATATCGAGGTGTAGCTCGCCCATGCCGGAAATAATGGTTTGACCCGACTCTTCATCCGTGCGCACGCGAAACGAGGGGTCTTCCGCCGCGAGCTTGGATAAGGCAATGCCCATTTTTTCCTGATCGGCCTTGGTCTTAGGCTCTACCGCGACGGCGATCACAGGCTCGGGGAACTCCATGCGCTCCAGGGTAAGCACTTGGTTTCCGTCGCACAGCGTGTCTCCCGTTGTCACATCCTTAAGGCCCACAGCCGCGGCTATGTCCCCCGCTCGAACTTCTTTGATCTCTTCGCGGTGATTCGCATGCATTTGCAAGATGCGTCCGATACGCTCTTTCTTGCTTCTAATGGAGTTGTATACCGTGTCCCCAGAGTTCAAAACGCCCGAATAAACACGAAAGAAAGTCAGATTACCCACGAAAGGGTCCGTGGCTATTTTAAAAGCCAAAGCTGCGTACGGCGCATCGTCTGTGGGCTTTCGCTCCTCCTCCGTTTCGCCGTCTTCTAACACCCCTTTGATCGGTGGCATATCGCTCGGCGCCGGCAAATACTCGATCACAGCATCCAATAGCGCCTGAACCCCCTTGTTTTTGAAGGCCGAACCACACAGCACGGGCACGATTTCGCTGGACAATGCTCGCTCGCGCAGCCCCCGCTTTATCTCTGCCGGATCAAGCTCTCCCTTCTCTAGATACTTTTCAGTCAGCTCCTCACTCGCTTCGGCTGCGGCTTCCACCAGCGCCTCACGCCATTGGGCGCTGAGCGCGACCAAATCTTCCGGGATCTCTATTTCCTCAAACTCCATTCCGAGCGAGCCCTCGTCCCAGCGGATCGCCCGCATTTCTACCAGATCGATGACGCCTTGGAATCTATCTTCTGCTCCAATGGGCAACTGCACCGGTACCGCCAAACTCCCGAGCCGCTCCCGGATCTGCTTCACCACCCGCAAAAAATCCGCCCCCGCCCGGTCCATTTTGTTTACGAAAGCGAGCCGCGGCACGCGATATTTATTCGCCTGTCGCCAAACAGTCTCGGACTGCGGTTCAACGCCGCCCACCGCACAAAACACCCCGATGGCGCCATCCAGCACACGCAGTGAACGTTCGACCTCGATGGTGAAATCCACATGTCCTGGGGTGTCAATGATGTTGATCCGGTGCTCGTCAAACTGCGCATCCATACCGCACCAGTAACACGTGGTTGCGGCAGAGGTAATGGTTATCCCACGCTCCTGCTCTTGCTCCATCCAATCCATCGTGGCCGTGCCATCGTGCACCTCGCCGATCTTATGAGAGCGCCCCGTGTAATACAGGATCCGCTCGGTCGTGGTGGTTTTGCCGGCATCGATATGGGCCATGATGCCAATGTTGCGATAACGCTGTATTGGAGTAGTGCGCGCCACGGGATTTACTTCCCAGTCAAAACTTCAGTCTCAGAGTTTGTGAAAAAACCTACTGCGCTCGGGATCTCGCGTTCCGGCGGTGCTCGGAATCCTCATGTATTTCAATATACACTGCGGTTCCTGCGCTCCGGCGGAACGCGACCTTCCTTCGCTCG
>JBOIEG010000149.1:0-2641 GCA_050740915.1 Gammaproteobacteria bacterium
CAGCTGCTGACGCCGACGGCGCATACCTGCCACTCGTGACTTATGTCCCACCCGCTGACGCGCCGCCCTTCATCGGAGTTTGGCCATCATTGATTATGAGTGCAAACTCTTTCTGTCTCAGCATAGCTGAAAGCGCCGAGCGCCATATCGTTTGGGTGCGGCTCTTTTAGAAAATCGCCGACCTCATTTATTTTCAACAGGTTAGCCGCAATTGCGAGTCGCCGGAATGAGCGAATTGCGTGACATATGGACTTAACCCCGTTATACAGGCGAGGTACAACCTCTTAGCCGATGTACTGTCACCTTTTAACCAATCTGAGATGGGAGCCTTTGGCAACGCGATTTGGCCGAGGCTCAAGCTCAGGAACTTTTCCATCAGCGTAGCGACTGGTGTGTTGGCGTTCATACTCTTTTTGGAGATGAAGCTCCCAGTATTCATCAAAGTCGCCGCTGGCGCGTAAGGCTCGCAAGCGCAGGACAGCTTCGGCGCCTTCCAGGCTCCAGCGAGCGCCTGTCTTCTCCATTCGATCTTTGACAAGGTAACGACAAGCGCCTTCGATCACGCCGGTCGCGATGGGCAAGCCCGCCGCCAGATATTGGTCATAGCGCAAGTAGGGGCGGTACTTGAGCAAGTAAGCCGCACACTTGTCTACCGGCACACGTCGTGTTTCGCTCATCATCAGCAAGGTGGCGCTGCGACGCATGCCCGCAGCTACCAAACTGCTCTTTCCGCGGAGGATATCAAGCAGCCGTTCGCTGACCCATTCTTCCGCGGCCGGGTCGCGCTCGGCGTAGAATGCCCGCGCGGCGTCCCACAAGTATTCCGTCACGTGGATCAGATCGAGCACGATGGTCAAATCAACTTCATGATCTTTCGCCGCACACTTGAACAACTCCAATTGCAGTTCGTTTCCGTCAACCAGCGCACACCAGCGTTTTTCGCGTTGCGGATCGCGCCGCATTGCTTCTTCAAATGCCTGGCTGATGACCGCTTCGGGCGGATGTTTGAGACTGGCCCACACGCGCTTGTCTTCCGGCCGCGGCCGCGTCACAGGCAAGCCGTGCTCGGATGGATGCAATTCGCCTGCAATCTGTTCTGGTGTTCGGATAAACGGCGCGACGGTGTAAACAGCGGCGACGGTGCTCATCCGTTTACTGCCTGATTTTTCGCCTTTGCTGCGGCGATGTTGATAATGCGGCTGGCGAATCTCGGCAGCTTTGCGTGTTGCTTCGCGCAAGTCCGCTTTGCGCATTGGAACGCCTTTACCGTCGGTGGTGAGGACCAGTACCTGGCTGCTCTCCCGCGTCCGATCTTCACTCACTTCGCGTTGTGCGTAGAACTCATCGAAGTCTTGGGCCGCGCGCGTCACGATCTGTTCGGCCTGTCGTTTGGGCAGATGCGCGCCCGTGTATTTGTCGATCTCGGCGACGACGTCGTCAAAAGAGTTCTTTGTGGCCGCCTCCGCAGCCCGATACCGCACGGCGTGCGAATAGCGTTCCGCTGGCAAATTGAACGAAGCGTCCACCGGATGCAAACTCTCCAGTCCTTGTTCGCTGTACCCCGTGCGCGTAACCTTGATCGTGCCGAAGATCGTTTCCACATCGCGCGTTTGTTGGAGCATCTGTGTACGCTCGAGGAGGTCGGCGCCAATGACCGGATCATTGACAATTGTTGTGGCGGCGCGCTCGTTGACATGAGATTGCAACGCCAGACGTAACGCCTCGAAACCATTGATCAGGACTTGGTCTTCCAACTCCTTGAGATTCATCTGATGGGCCTGTTGGGATTCCAGTTTGGTCACCAGGGCACCGAAAGCTTCAATTGCGCCGAGATAAAATGACGGCGTTTGTAGTTCAGGGAGTTCAGAGTTATGCGAGAATTGGGGGGCGTGCGTGGGCATCGTTGTCGGTTCCTCCGTGGAGATATGGTGTTTGAATTTTCATATCTACCACTAAAACCGACCGATGCCTATGCCTGCTCGCCACTAACCCATTTTGTCTCAATCGTTTAAGCGATTTTCTAAAAGAGCCGCACCCAAATGAAACTTGCCGAATTTAAGCCATAATTACACCAGAGGACGCCCGCCTTGAAAACCATCACCCAGCCGCTCGATCGCATCTTCAAACTTTCGGAAAACAAGACGACCATCCGCACCGAGATCGCCGCAGGCCTGACGACGTTTTTGACGATGGCCTACATCATCTTCGTCAACCCTTCGATCCTGAGCGAGGCCGGCATGCCGTTTTCGGGCGCGCTGTTCGCGACCTGCATTTCGGCGGCGATCGGTTCGCTGATGATGGGCCTCGTCGCCAACTATCCCTTTGCACTCGCGCCGGGAATGGGACTCAACGCCTATTTCACCTACACAGTCGTAAAAGTGATGGGCTATGACTGGCGGGTGGCGTTGGGCGCGGTCTTCGTATCGGGCGTGATCTTCTTGATCCTGACGCTGGCGCGGATTCGCACGATGATCGTGGATGCGATTCCGATGACGATGAAGACGGCGGTCGCCGCGGGGATCGGTCTCTTCATCGCGTTCATCGGGTTGAAGAACGCGGGCGTCATCGTCTCGTCGCAGGCGACCTTCGTCACGCTGGGACACATCACCGGACGCCCCGTTCTGCTGGCGCTGGGTGGTTT
>JBOIEG010000150.1:0-6222 GCA_050740915.1 Gammaproteobacteria bacterium
AAAGTTCAAAGTGATGTAACCGGGTCCCGTAAGGGGCCTTCGCAAAGGCTTGAGCCGTATGAGGGGAAACTCTCACGTACGGTTCTTAGGGGAGGGAGCGACGGCAACGCCGCTCCCTTACCCGACCGGGTATTGAACTCCTACGATGCGACCAATGCCTTTCGGGTGCTGATGGCGGGGCGCCGGCGGCTCTGTTTGAATGGACTCATCGGAGCCGAGCGCAGCGCCTCGGTCTATGCCCGCCACACGGCGGGATTCTCCGCCGAGCGAGCGGTCGATGGGATCAAGCGCGCCTTCGAGCGCTACCTGGCGCTCGATGCCGAGTGGAAGCGCTGGGCCGGACGGTCCATCACCCCCCTTGAGGCCCACGCGGTCTTCGAGGCGATGCCGGGATCCAACCCGAGGCGTCTCGAACGCCTGGAGGAGTATTGGGCGATCGAAGCCCAGTTGGCCGGGGAGAGCCTATGGGGTCTCTACAACACGCTGACCTACTGGTCCACCCATGCGCCGATCCGCAAGGCCTCGGCAGGGAACCGGGCGGCGATCGTGCTAGAGCGTGAAACTCTGGTGCAACGGGCTCTCGGAACGCCTGTGTTTCAGCGGCTCGTCGCCTGACGCTTGATGGATACGGCATTTCTGCTGTCTTTTAAGCCCCCGTCCGGGGGCTTTCCCCGGCGCCTTATGGGGGCGTTGGGGAAAGGCCCTGGGCCTTGAAGATGAGACGGTGCCATGAGCGCCGTGCTCAGTAGGTCACGCCCGCCCTGAGCGCTACCGACGCGGAGGATCGGATCATTTCCGAGGTCCTGGCGATCCTGGAACGGCGGCATGTACCGGGCCCCGCCGAGGTGCGGGCTTATCTGCGGCTAAGCTTGGCCGGGCGGCGCTTCGAGATCTTTGGATGTCTCTACCATGCTGGGCAATGTCCAGACTCGGCGTTGTACACCCGAGGAAAAGTGAGTTACTCAGGAAGGCGATCGCCCTGGTGGACGTGGCCACACAGGCGAAGCGAAAGCACCAGAAGCTTGCCATCGTAGACGAGCAAGAACACGTAATCTCGCGAATCGTTGGACTCTGAAGAACGGTCCGTAGACTTGAGAGGTAGTGTTGTTCTTCGTGGCGCTTCTCGGGGCGGGCGTCATCGGCTGGTACTGCTTCGTGGTCCTGACCGACACGGCTGCCCCAGAAGGCGCCAAGAAATGGGCGATGTCGATCCTAAGCGCCGCGGCCTCGGGGATCATGGGCTACCTCCTCGGAAAGAAAGCGTGAGGGCCGCTACGACGGTTGATCATGCTGATATCCGTGGGTTGGCTACCACCTTACTTGTGTCCGTCGGGCGCCTTCCTCGATCTAGGCACGAGCGTCTGTTTCAGGCTCTTAACGAATACGAGGGTTACGCCAAAACCGGGGCTGCGTCTCTTCCCATGACCTGAGGTATTGTGGGTAGGTGAAGGGCTCATGGGGTGGAGCGGGACTTAGCTAATATCAAACGATTACTGTAAAGGGTGAATGGGTACGCACCACCCTTTCCCCGGCGCAGTGTGAACCAGGGGTGAATGAGTGTGGGCAAGCGGTGGGCAAGAGGGACCTTGTCCAGCCGCTTGTCCACACGGTCCGCTGCGGACATTCACGCCTGGTCCACACGGAGCCCCGCCGTCTCTCACCGGGTTGTGGCAGGAGCCCCAAAGGGCACTCGCCGGGCGATGGCCCACATGAACGCCGCGAGTTCCCGTGCGATCGCCACGACCACGACGTTCGGGTTCTTACCCTTGGCCACGAGCCTGCGGTAGCGCTTGCACAGGCGCACTTGGGCCTTTCACGCGATGTCGCGGATCGCTTGGGGGAGGGTCTCTTGACGTTGTTGCATCTGACGGCTCACCTTGGCGTTGTACCGATAGGCCCACGCCCCCTCGATGATCGTGCGCCGAGCGTGGGCGTTGCCGGCCTTGGTGATCCCGCCGAGCCTGCGGGTGTTGCCGGTCGAATACTCGGAAGGGGTAAGACCAAGGTAGCTCATGAGCTGTCTTGGGCTATCAAAACGGCTCAAGTCCCCGAGTTCCTCGCGTCCATCATGCGTCTACTGCGCCTGAAGCCGCTGGCCGCAGAAGATGACGCCTAACTCGATGGAACTAAACGTTGTAAAATATCTCAACATGAGATATATTGTTTTGGTTTTAGAAAAGCTGGAGGTGATTATGCCCGCGTAACCTTTAAACAAGCGTAGCTACGGCCCGAGTGGCAGAAGTAGCAGTTTCTATAGCTTTGTGGTGTTGAAAAACACTTCGTCAAGTGCCGCAGGGATGCATTGAAAACCGAATGGAGTTTCGGAGCGAAAGGCGCATCTGTTTGGGCTCTTAGGCCCTACATGCCCCTTAAAGAAATTGCAGTCACGGTCGTAGTACACGTTGGAGGTTACATGCGCATTATTTCAAAGAAGAAGCTTCGGGAGTTCTGGACCATCCACCCAAAAGCTAAGTCGCCCTTAAGCCAATGGTTCAGGACAGTCAGTAAAACTGATTTTGAAAGTTTCAACGATTTACGCAAGACCTTTCCCTCCGCGGATTGGGTAAAGGGCTTGGTGGTGTTCAACATCGGGGGCAACAAGTACCGGCTGATTGCCTCAGTTCACTTCAATGCCCAAAAGGTGTATGTCCGGCACGTTCTAACCCACGACGACTATAACCGGATGAAATTGTAATGAACGCGCAAACCCACAGCATTGACCTCAAGTCAGTAGCCCGCGCCTGGAAGGCGCTTCGAGGAACCAGTGGGATCGGCCCCATTCGTAATGAAGAGGATCACGAAGAGAGGGTGGCCCTGTTGAACGCGCTCATCGACACGGTGCGCGATGATGAAGCGCACCCCATGGCTGGCCTCATGGAGATCGTGGGCGAGCTCATCGAGAACTACGAAAACACCCATTACCCGATGCCGGAGGCCGAGCCACGCGAGGCCTTGCAGTTCCTGATGGAAGAACACGGGTTGAAGCAATCCGATCTGGCGGAGATCGGCAGCCAGGGGGTCGTTTCGGAGATCCTAGCCGGCAAGCGGGCCATCAATGCTCGGCAAGCCAAGGCGCTCGCCGAGCGGTTTAATGTGTCGCCGACGGTGTTTATTTGAAGAGCCAGTAGTCATCCGTACATCGAGCGGGTATGGGGCCTCAATTATTATCAACCCAATGAAGTTGACGGCCCACAGCGTTTTTCCCGCTCTTGCGCTCCTCTGCTGTGGGCCGCCGCTCAGCTCGCGAACGCGTTAGCCAGTTCCGCGTCGAGCGACAAAGCCAAACAATGGGCGAGCTTTTCCAACTCCTCTCTATGGGTTCACCGGTCGCCGTGCTGATGACCAGCGCGCTGCTGATTCTGAGCGTTACGGTCTCGATCATCTTACGTGGTCGCGTTTGCTCAAGGGAGAAGCATCTCGTTCTGGCCTCCATCTATAGGCGAAAAGCCGAAGCGGCAGGCCGGCGATTCAATCGAGCCAGACAGTTCGACTAATCGTGGATCGGCACCGGCTGACGGTGGCACGGACTCACGGAGCCCCGTCGTAGATCGCGGCACGGTGCTGCGAGCGGCCTCCGGCAAAACCTACCGAGTCTTGTCAGCGTTCTACGGCGGTGCGAATGCCACGCTCTATAAGGCCGAGGACCAGGGTGGAGTTCCGGTAATCGCGAAAGTGTACTGGCGCGGCTTGGCACCCAACTCGCCGCCGTGGGAGCTGTTCAATCAAGAACAGCGCACCGCTGAGATCCTTGCGCACCGCAACATCGTCAAAACGCTCGACCGTGGGCTCCGTGCGGGTTACCCGTTCAACGGTCATCGAATACTTCGGGGGCGGTACACTTCGAGATTGGCTGCGCACTCACGACCGCCTGCCTGGACCTGATATCGTCTCCGTCGTCTCACAGGTGGCGGATGCAATTGACTATGCGCACTCTCGCGGCATCATTCACCGAGACGTGAAGCCTGGCAACATTCTGTTTGAGTCAGACCCACACGGTCGCGTCGCGCTGAGCGATTTCGGTATCGCGGTGATTCTTGGTGCTGTCGAGCGCGACATCACCGCTGCAGGGGGCGAGTTCGCCGGGTCACCGGGCTACTTGGCTCCCGAGCTGATAGCTGGCCACGCCCCAACTTCCCAGGCGGATATCTACAGCTTCGGTGTTGTCGTGTACGAGATGATCTGCAAGACAGTACCATTCGATGAACACAAGGACGTTCTGGCGATCGTACGAGCCAAGTTGGAACGCGATGCACCCGACATCCGCACCTTCAGAGCGGACGTCCCTGAGCCAATCGCCAAACGGCTTGGCCAGGTCTTGGCACGCGACCCCACGGTGCGCCCGACGTCCGCACGTGGGATCTTGTTGGGCCTGGAGGAAGAAGCGCGGAGCCTGTAGTGCGCCTCACTGTATCACTAGCCGGGTCGTCTGCTCCAGCCTAGCGCCCGGGACGTCTTCCCCCGCTTTCAGCGCCCGGGCGATCTCGTTGCGCGATAGCTTAACCGTGATCTCTGTGTGCTTGTAGCGCTCGGGGATCTGCCGCTCGTCTTCGATGGCGACGCCCGGCGGATTGGCTTGCACCCGCAACAGAAGGTAATGGTTTTTCACCTTCGTTAGCCCGGTGCGCTCCATCTGCTGCTTGAGGTAATCCCTAAGCCGGCCTGCGTGCCGCTTTAGGCCCTGTTGCCGGCGCTCCATGTTCTTGCGCGCGTCCTCGATGCTCGAGGCCTCGGCTTCCAGGGTGCGGATGTAGGCGCCCACATTCACCGCTTTGTCCTCGAAGGTTCCTGACAATCCTTCCAGGGTATCGGCGATCGCCTCCTGCGGCAGATCTTCCATCTCGGCCAGGGCTTCGAGGGCGTGCAGGTAGGTAGCCGCGATCTCGTAGAGCCTTAAGGTGCTTGCTTGACCTCCCACGCCGAGGCGCAGCGCCTGGCACGGCGCACCCACGCCCGCCAGCCCAGGGACACGGCCACAGACCGCGCCCAGGCCGAGGCCTCTGCGCCCGAGGCGAACGGCACGAACAGGCACGCCGGCGCCGGAGCACCACCCGCACGAGCCGCGCGAAACGCCCACACCTCGCCCGAACCCGAGTCGCAGAGGTGCTGCCTTGCGCGTGGCCGAAGGCTAATGGGGTGGATCGAGATCGCCGCCCCTGTGGGCTCTCAGACGGTCGTTTTCCAGCGAGCGTCTGGGTTTCGCGACTGACGCTATGCTGTTAGCGAGATGGCGGCGATTCTGATGGGGCTTTGGTCAGCGCCCGCGATCTCCGCTACCCGATATGTGTGAAAGAAATTAGCGATGAAGACGACAAATAGACCGCCGCGCGTGCACGAATTGCTTAGCGCACCGGATGTCAGCGATTGGTTCAAAAGTGCCCTCCGAAGTGCTTTGCGGCGCGATCCCGTTGATGCCGTAAAGGATGCGGAGCTGCTAACCGAGGTATTGCGGGGCTGGCTTACGGATGTCTTTAGGGCTCATGGGGTTGATGGTGAATCGCGGAATCCAAGGCGTCCCCCTCAAGCGTAGCTGAGGGGCGCTCGCGCCGCGGCCACGGCCTTACCGAAGCCACTCACACGCCGGTAGCGGAGAGTGAGGCGCTGGGCAAAGGAAGAAGGGCGGTGATCGGGTGGCGGGCAGCGAGCAAAGCCTAGCGCGAAGCCGGCCGAGTAGCGCCCGTGGCGGCGGAGGCATAGATACGTAGTCGGTTGCATCGGGGTTATCGGCGCTCCTATTTGTGGGGGTGGCGGGACTTGAACCCGCACGTTCTTTCGAACACTGGCTTCCAGAAGGCACTCGTTGTGGAACGCCTTCTGGCAAGCCAGCGTGTCTACCAATTTCACCACACCCCCATGGTATCTATGGTTCCTGCTCATCTGTGTGCCAAAAACAGCGCGGCCAGATCCGGTAGGACCGGGCCATGTTCTTCGAGGGATCGCGCTTTTCCAGCCAAGCGATATTCATGCCAGTCACCCTTCCGGGAGCGCGCCTCCCGCGCGCAGCCGCCTGCGGAGCCTGCGAGGGCAGTTGCGAGCGTGGCAGGCTGGCTACGGCGCTTCGGTTCGCCTCGTAGCGAGCATCTGCCCGACGTGGCGGAGCGGCGGCGGGGGCGGAGGGGACGAACGCCAAACGAAGGCACGAAGGGCGTTGCGAGGGAACGAGCAGCGCCCGGACTTCGGACCGGCACGGCGGGTCCGAAGCGAGCGGCGGGCGCAGCCTGCCGC
>JBOIEG010000151.1:0-4686 GCA_050740915.1 Gammaproteobacteria bacterium
AGAAGAGTCTGTCCATCATCAACTCACGGAGTCGATCGCCTTAATGACCACCCGAACCTCGATTTTGGCGCTCAACACGCACGTTATGGCTTTGGTGTTCAACCTAAGTCCGACAGGCTCCTAGGAGATCGTTATGACCCCCATGCTATCTCGATCCGCGCTTGCCAGCGGCTTCGGGCTCGCGGCGCTCATGGCCTCTACCCGCAGCCATCATTTCGGCACGGTGCTCCACCTGCCCGACGCCTCGTGGGCCGTATTCTTCCTCGCTGGTTTTTATCTGCGTCCATGGTGGGTGTTTCCAGCGCTCTTGGCTCTGGCGGGAACCAGCGATTACGTGGCGATAAAAGCGTTCAGTGTCAGCGATTTCTGTATCAGCCGGGCCTATGGCTTCCTGCTGCCGGCCTACGGCGCGCTGTGGCTCGCCGGCCGCTGGTACGCGGGCCGCTACCGTTTTGCGCTCTCCACCTTGGTCCCGTTGGTAGCCAGTGTCCTAGCCGGTGCGACACTCTGCGAGCTATTCTCGAGCGGCGGTTTCTATTTCTTCTCCGGGCGCTTTGATCCAAGCCTGACGGAGTTCGGTAGCCGTCTGGCGAGATACTTTCCACTATCTCTCGCAGCGATGGCGTTCTACGTGTTGCTTGCGACCATCGTGCATGTCGCGCTCGCTGCCATACCGTTGAGCGCCAGTAACAATCCCCAAACCCAAGGGCTCAAAGCGCGTTGAGCCGCATGCTCAAACCCTCTCAGGAAGAGCCCCACCGTAGCCGCGCGCAGAACGGTATCGAGCTTTGAACGGGTCCCGGCGTTGCCCCGCGCTCTTCATCTCGGCGCCCGCCGCGGGCCAGGGCAAGGCCACGGTCACGGCCGTGCTTGCCCGGTTGCACCGTAATCTCGGCCGCCGCGCGCGCGCCTTCAAGACCGGCCCCGATTTCATCGACCCCATGTTTCTGGAGGCTGCCAGCGGGTACCCGGTCTACCAGCTCGCTCTCTGGATGGTAGGGGGGGCCAAGTGCCGGCGACTGCTCTCCACAGCGGCCGCCTCACCGCCTCGTGTCTCCACTGGTACCTGCCGTCCTGTCCGGAGGCTGCCGTGAGTCTGCTGCTCCATCCTTAAGTCCGCATGCCGTACCGCTTCTCACCACAGGAAATAGAGACGGTCTATCGGGTCATCGCCGAGCGCCGCGACATGCGACACTTTTTATCCCTTCCGATCGAGCCGGCCGTGCTCGCGCGCTTGCTTGAGGCCGCCCATCATGCGCCCAGCGTCGGGCTCATGCAGCCGTGGCGGTTTGTCCGCGTGAGCGATCAGGAGCTGCGCCGCAAAATGCATGCGCTGGTGGAGGAGGAGCGGCAGCGCACCGCCGAAGCGCTCGGATCGCGCGCTGATGAGTTTCGCCGCCTCAAGGTCGAAGGGATCCTGGCGTGCGGCGAGATCCTGGTGGCCGCGCTCATGGATGGGCGCGAGCGCCATATCTTCGGCCGCCGCACGCTGCCCGAGATGGATCTCGCCTCGACCGCCTGCGCCATCCAGAACCTCTGGCTCGCCGCCCGCGCCGAGGGGCTCGGGATGGGCTGGGTGTCGATGTTCGACCCCGAGGCCCTGGCCCGCCTGCTCGGGATGCCGCCGGGGAGCAAGCCGGTGGCCATCCTCTGCCTCGGACACGTGGAGGCGTTTTATCCCGCCCCGATGCTGGAACAGGAAGGGTGGGCGCGTTCGCGGCGTCTTGAAGAATTGGTGTTTCTCAACACCTGGGGAAGCACGGAGGCTGCACCGTGAGCCACGCGACAGTCTGCGGCCCGACAGTTGAACACATCGTTAAACACTGGGCGCAGGCACAAGCATGACAACCCTTCTGATCACGAGCGCCGCGCTGGCCCTAGATTGGATGCTCGGTGAACCGCGGCGGTTTCATCCGCTGGTGGGGTTTGGCCGGTTAGCGAGCACTTGCGAACGGTGGTGCTACGGCCACGAAGACGTGCCTCCTCATGCGCGCCGGCTGAGAGGCGCCTGCGCGATAATCTTACTACTCGCACCCTTTACCGCGGCCGCGACCGTATACGCCGCACTGCCGGACGCCGGGCCGGTGGTGAGCGTCGCCGTGCTTTACTTCGCGCTCGGCCACCGGAGCCTGCACGATCATGCGCTGCGGGTGGTCAGGGCGCTGCGCGCGGGCGATGAGAAAGAGGCACGTCGCCGCGTGAGCCTGATGGTAAGCCGCGATTCGGCGGCGCTCGACATCACCCGCGCGGCCACCGAGTCGGTGCTCGAGAATGGGAATGACGCCGTCTTCGGCGCGCTGTTCTGGTTCACGGTCGCGGGCGCGCCCGGCGCGCTCCTCTATCGCCTGGTGAACACGCTGGATGCCATGTGGGGTTATCGCAACGAGCGCTATCGCTATTTTGGCTGGTCCGCGGCACGGCTCGACGACGTGCTGAACTACCTCCCGGCGCGGCTCACGGCGCTGACCTATGCATTACTGGGGAATACCGAGCAGGCCTTGGCGTGTTGGCACGCACAAGCTTCGGCTTGGGACAGTCCCAACGCGGGGCCGGTGATGGCCGCCGGCGCGGGTGCGCTCGCCGTATCCATTGGCGGGCCCGCGCGTTACTCGGGCGAATGGCATGAGCGTCCCGTGCTGGGCGTAGGTGAGGCGCCGGCGGTCACGGACATCGAGCGCGCACTTGCGCTGATACGGCGCGGTGTGTGGATCTGGCTGGTCGCGATCGGTATGGGAGGCTACGCGCTTGGGTGAGGGCGTCGAATATCCGGAATGGCGTGCTGCTAAGCCCCTGCACGGCGGCCGACTGCGGGAAGCCGCGCGCCGCTATGGGGTCCCCCCTGCGGCGTGGCTGGACCTCTCCACAGGCATCAATCCCCGGCCCTGGCCGGTGCCCCCAATACCGGATAGGCTCTGGGCCCGGTTGCCGGAGGACGACGATGGGCTGATCGACACCGCCCGCGTGTATTACGCGGCCCCCTCGGTCATGCCCGTCGCGGGCTCCCAGGCGGCGATCCAAGCCCTGCCGCGACTGCGCAGCAGGCCCTGCCGCGCGGGTATTATCACCCCCGGCTATGCCGAGCACGCTCGCGCTTGGCGGCGTGCCGGGCACGCGGTCATCGGGGTCCCGGTGGCGGAGTTGGGCCGCGCTGCGCGCCATGTGGACGTGTTGGTGATTATCCATCCCAACAATCCCACCGGCGATCGCTTCCTATCGCACACCTTGCTCGACTGGCACGGCTGCCTCGCCGCCCGCGCGGGCTGGCTGGTGGTGGACGAAGCCTTCATGGACGCTACGCCCGATGCGAGCCTCGCCCCTTTCTGCGAGCGTCCGGGGCTCATCGTGCTGCGCTCGCTGGGCAAGTTCTTCGGTCTTGCCGGCGCGCGCGTAGGCTTTGTGCTGGCCGAAGCCGCGCTTCTTGACCGGCTGGCGGAGGCCCTGGGTCCCTGGCCCATCGCCGCTCCCTCGCGCGACATCGCCACCAAGGCCCTTGCCGACGCACACTGGCAAAGCGCCACACGCACGGCGCTGCCCGAGGGGTCGGCTCGGCTTGCAGGCATTCTGAGTGGGCGCGGCCTGCCGCCCGCTGGGGGCTGCGCACTCTTTCAGTGGGTCGTGACAGCGCAGGCTCCTGCGATCTACGAGGCGCTTGCCCGCCAAGGGATCCTGACGCGCTTGTTCCGCGATCCGGTAAGCCTGCGCTTCGGCCTACCCGGAACGGAGCGGGACTGGGCGCGTCTGCAGGCGACGATCGCCGGTGCCTGCAAGGAGGCATCGCCGGCATGAAGACGCCGACCCTGATGGTTCAGGGCACGACCTCCGATACCGGGAAGAGCGCCCTGGTCACCGGGCTCTGCCGGGTGACCCGCGATTGTAAGGCGCGGCCGGTTTTCAATACCCTCATGACAGCTGCGTTTCACATTGTCTCCTGCGGATCCGGGGTCATCGCAGTGTCTAGCTGGGGCTCCGAGGCGTCGTCTGGCATCGGAGGAGGGTAGGTCTCAGAGTTTGTGAAAAAACCTACTGCGCTCGGGATCTCGCGTTCCGGCGGGTGCTCGGAATCCTCATGTATTTCAACATACACTCCGGTTCCTGTGCTCCCGGCGCAACACGATCTCCCTTCGCTCGCGAGGATTTTTCACAAACTCTGAACGGCGCGCCGCCAGCCGCCCTATTTTTTTTTCATAAAATAGTGCAGCGACGAGGACAAACTCTTCAGAGTCATCGCGTCGGGTGTCTTTTCGATCACCGCGAAGGTCCCGCTACGGCCGGTGACAATCTTACCGTCGGTAACGTCGTAGGTATCCGGGATGGTCAACTCGCGGCCACCGCCCGTCAAGGTTTCGGAGAACTGATACACGCTCGTCATCGATAGGACGCCGTCCTCGCCGAACGTCCACTTGGAAGTTTCCGGAGAACGGTTACCCGTCAGATTGAGAGCGGTGCCTTCTATCACCCAGTTTCCGGCGATATCGGAGCGCTGTTGAATCAGCGGTTGCGCCGTCGCGGATGTAAAGAAACAGAGAAAAATCCCCCACCGGAGAACTGACTTGATCATACGCCCTCCTCGTCACGCTGCGTTGTTATTCGAGTATGTGCTTCAGAGCTTGTGAAGAAATCGTCGCAGTAGATTTATTCACAAGCTGGCGGCGTTATTTTGACCGCCCGCCTGGCCCGGCACAAGCC
>JBOIEG010000152.1:0-1855 GCA_050740915.1 Gammaproteobacteria bacterium
GTTGAGTTCGAATCTGATTGACGACATCCAGCGCCACATCCAGGGGTGTCGGACGTTCAAACACCTTCGGATGCGTAACCACGCGAATAAAACCACTGAGCACCAACTCAGACACACCATAAGCGCCCCCGCCATTGATTTCCTTCTCCACCCAATCCCGATAGACCGGGTGGTCTGCCGTATCCTCGCGGTGGGCGTACACCAGGATGTTCACATCCATCAGGATCATCGTTCCATGATTTCCAGTAGCGATCGATCGTTGTCCAGGTCGATACCGGGCCGCGTCCCTGTTCCTTTCATGGTGATCAGTCGTACGCGTCCGCGACTCCCCACGTTTTCGCGGCAGCTGAGAGATTCTCGTAGCGCGTCCTCGATGAGTTGGGCCAGGGTCACCCCCGAAGCGGCCGCCTGTGCTTTCGCTAGCATGAGAAGCTGCTCGTCGACATTGATGGTGGTGCGCATATCGTCTATTTCCTCATTGACCGTTGGCGATCTCAGAGTTTGTGAAAAAACCTACTGCGCTCGGGATCTCGCGTTCCGGCGGTGCTCGGAATCCTCATGTAGTTCAATATACACAGCGGTTCCTGCGCTCCGGCGGAACGCGACCTTCCTTCGCTCGCGACGGTTTTTTCACAAACTCTCACTCGACAGTAATGCGCGTCAGTTCGGCAACGCCGCGCGAGGCCATTGGGGCGTTGAAAACTGCGTGCATTGGATCTTGGATGTGACCTTTCGCGAAGATGAATGTCGGATCCGGCGCGGTGAGGCCGCTGAGAACCTCTCCACTCTGCGCCATTTCGTCCTCAATCTGCTCAAACAAGAGAAGACTTTGAAAAAAAGCATCAAACAAAAACGACTCATGGCGGCGTGGGACGACGACTATCGCTCCAAGGTATTGTTTGGGCAATAGGTTTTAATAATCTTACCCTGGTTTAGACGATAATGTTGGAACGTGAGACCTGACCCCATTGCCTGTAGTCCGTAGGGCGGATACCCGGAGGGTGATCCGCCAAACAGCGCCGTTGAATTCAAAGTCACACGGCGGGTGCATCCAACGACCACCGCACGAATCATCGAAAGTACATCTCCGATTCCATCCGGCGGAACCCGTCCATGGTTCCGCCCTACGCTCGCTGGAATGAGAAAAAAGTATTTCGAGCCTGGCCCCTTTAACTCCTGTTCATTTTCAGGTTTCGCGGTCATATCGGGCGGACTGCATCCCGCGAAGCGCTATGCAGGCGCATTTCCCGAATTCCATTCCGTCCCAGATTGCTTCGTGCAGGATGCGGTTCCCTTTGTTCACCGCATCCTGCGCTGGCTTTCAACCAACAGCCATCCCTCCCCCGGACAGACCCGGCACACCCGATATAGATGTCCATGGCTCCGGCTGGGGAATTCGTGGGAAGCGGGGAATAATTGGATCTGGAATCCAGAAGCATTGCCATTCGTTGAAGCAAAAAATTTTCCTGGTGGGAACGCACACGCGGAGGCAGACCAAGCCTGCTGGCTGAACGGCTCCGTTAGCTCGAGTAGCAGCAACGCGCATGTGGTAGTGAGCGCTCGTCCCGCACAGCGCCGCCTCCGCCGTAAATCCTGGAATGTTCATTTCGATCTCCTCTTTGGTTGAGTTACTGTTCGTTAGTGTAGGCTGGGTTTATCAACGAAGCCTACACCCATTGATCGCGTATGTTTCTCCGTGAGGTTACCCACAGTCATTTAAACATGCTTCTAGTGTAATGTCCCTTAAATAACTTTACAGTTAAGCCGCCTTCTTTTTCCCTCGGGGCAGGGTGGATCTGGGCTTGATCTGCTCCATCTTGACCCGCGCCCGCTCGATCTTCTTGATGATGTCCTC
>JBOIEG010000153.1:0-19596 GCA_050740915.1 Gammaproteobacteria bacterium
CACCTCTTGCTGGAGCAGACCGATGGGGTCAAGACGGTCATCCGCGCGCTGCGTTACCTGCGCGACAAGCATCCTAGGCGCACGCGCATCGGCCAGGTGCTCGGCTATTTCCGCCGTCACCGACACCAGATCGCTATGCCGAGGCGCAGGCACAAAATCTCCCCGTGGGCTCTGGGATCGTGGAGGCCGCCTGCAAGACGCTCGCGACACAGCGCATGAAGCGCTCGGGCATGCGCTGGCGCCATGACGGTAGACAGGCCATCCTCACCTTCCGCGCCCTCGTTCAGAGCGAGCGCTTCAAACAGGCTTGGCCACTTCTCTCCGGCACCTACCGCACCGAGGTATCAGCCCCGGAGAACGTCGTTGCTTTTCCACGTAGACGCCTCATTAATGGATCAGTTTGAGAGTTACACCCAAACATTTGGCGATAGCCAACCACTTTCTACGCGGCGCTTGATAAGGCCTCCTGAACCGTGTGGGCGAGGTCGGTTGCTAACTGGCTAACCTGCCTCCCATCCCTTCCTTCCACCATGATCCGTACCAAGGGTTCTGTGCCGGAAGGTCTTAACAGCACCCGTCCTGAGCCACCTAATTCGGCCTCCGCTTGGCGAACGGCATCTTGTATTGATTTCAAGCCTGCGACGTCGATTCTACCCGGCATGCGAACGTTTACCAGCTCTTGAGGAAACTTAGTCACCCCTGCTTTTAGCTCGTGTAAGCTATGATTTGTTCGCACCATGGCTTCTAAGACCTGCAACGCGGAAACGATACCGTCACCCGTAGTGGTGAGGTCCAGACAGATGATATGGCCGGAGGATTCGCCGCCCAAAGTCCAACCTCCTTCCTGTAGCATTTCCATAATATAGCGGTCCCCTACCTTAGCACGGCGAAAGTCAAGCCCGAGCGTACGTATGGCCTGCTCCAGTCCTAAATTGCTCATTTGCGTCCCTACAACGGCACCATTCAGATTGGCCGCCCTTTGCCGATGTCTCGCAATGATAAAAAGGATCTGGTCACCATCGAGGATCTCGCCCTTATGATCCACCATAATTACCCGATCACCGTCACCATCAAGGGCGATACCGAGATCCGCCCCACGCTGAAGCACCTCGCCACGCAGAGTTTCCGGGTTGGTCGCACCTACCTCTTTGTTGATATTGAGCCCGTCTGGGCTGGTTCCAATAGTTGCGACTTCCGCACCTAGCTCCGCAAAGACCTTGGGCGCGATGTGGTAAGTAGCCCCGTGTGCACAATCGACTACGATTCGGAGCTCGTCTAAGTGCATGCGTTGCCCAAAGGCGCCCTTACAGAATTCGATGTAACGGCCATCGGCATCATTGACTCGGTGCGCCTTACCCAATCGGCCAGATTCAACGGTCTTGAGGGGTTGTGCGATGGCCGCTTCGATTTCCGCTTCCACGGCATCGGGCAGTTTGCGACCGTCCCCGGCAAAAAACTTTATCCCATTGTCTTGGTAAGGGTTGTGAGAGGCACTGATCACGATCCCTGCATCGGCGCGAAACGTTCGGGTAAGGTACGCGATCGCCGGCGTCGGCATCGGTCCTAAAAGCAGAATATCCACTCCTGCTGCCGAAAGCCCTGCTTCCAGCGCAGACTCCAGCATATAGCCAGAGATCCGAGTATCCTTCCCAATGAGAACTCGTCCTCCTTGGCCTTGCGCGAGCACGCAACCCGCTGCCCATCCCAGTTTCATTACAAAATCCGGTGTCACCGGAAACGAACCAACCTCCCCACGTACCCCGTCGGTGCCAAAGAGCTTGCGATCTACACTCATCGAACGGCCTCCTTTTATGCGTTAATGGCGCGAACAATCGTTGGCGAACTGCGCCAAACCCATCTACCCAGTCCGTCTTGTGAGATGACGTGTTATCCGTTTTCAGCTCGCGCTTGTCGAAAGGTTTCGTTATAGGCACTTCGATTAAGTGCCCTATGTATACTTATCGACCCACGATAAAAAAACTAAACCCCCCAACCACACGGGCAATTGGGGGTTTTATAAGGGAGAGCCCAACGCGAATGAGAGCCCGGATTTATATCTATGCTTGGTCCTCCACTATATCGCCGATGGGGCCTTTTGGATCGGCTTTTTTCACGCTCGGTTTCGCCCCCGAGGACTTATCCCTGCTCTCCTCGTTCCATCCCTTTGGCGGACGGGGTTCCTTGCCCGACATCAAGTCGTCGATTTGCTCGCTCTCAAGGGTTTCGTATTTTAGTAGCCCCTCGGCCATCGTATGCAAAATGTGTATATTGTCCTTTAGAAGCTGCCGAGAGCGCTGGTAGGTTTCCTCGATGATGCGTCGAATCTCTTGATCGATGGAATGGGCGGTTTCATCCGACATCATCTTGTGTTTAGTCACTGAATGCCCTAGAAAAACCTCCCCTTCGTCTTCGCTGTAAGCCAATGGGCCCAAGCGTTCCGAGAGTCCCCAACGCGTCACCATGTTTCGGGCTAGGGTGGTCGCTCTTTCAATATCGTTCGACGCCCCAGTGGTTACGCGCCCAGTCCCGAAGATTAGCTCTTCGGCGACACGTCCGCCAAACAGGCTGCAGATCTGGCTCTCCAGTTGGCGTCTGCTCATGCTGAGTCGGTCCTGCTCGGGCAAAAACATAGTGACGCCCAAGGCGCGTCCACGCGGGATAATGGTCACTTTGTACACGGGGTCGTGGTCTGGCACTAAACGACCAACGATCGCATGGCCAGCCTCGTGGTACGCGGTCAGTTTCTTCTCCTCATCGCTCATCACCATGGAGCGCCGCTCCGCACCCATTAATATCTTGTCTTTTGCTTTCTCAAAATCAGCCATTTCCACCACGCGTTTACTTGCACGGGCGGCGAAAAGCGCAGCTTCATTGATAAGATTCGCGAGATCGGCACCCGAGAAACCCGGTGTTCCTCTTGCGATGATCCCTGGCTTTACATCCTCGGCGAGGGGGACTTTACGCATATGCACTTTTAAGATCTGTTCCCGGCCTCTGATATCGGGCAGCGGCACCACGACCTGCCGGTCGAAGCGGCCGGGGCGCAGTAGGGCGGGATCCAGCACGTCGGGGCGGTTTGTCGCGGCAATGATGATGATGCCTTCGTTGCCTTCGAACCCGTCCATTTCCACCAGTAGCTGGTTCAGCGTCTGCTCGCGCTCATCGTGACCACCGCCGAGCCCCGCACCCCGATGGCGACCCACGGCATCGATCTCATCGATGAAGATGATACAGGGAGCATGCTTTTTCGCCTGCTCGAACATGTCGCGCACGCGCGAGGCCCCCACACCCACGAACATTTCAACGAAATCAGAGCCGGAGATGGTAAAAAACGGCACCTTGGCCTCCCCCGCGATAGCACGGGCTATTAGGGTTTTACCGGTACCCGGAGATCCCACCATCAGCACCCCTCTGGGTATTTTGCCCCCGAGCTTCTGGAATTTCGCCGGATCACGGAGGAACTCCACCAACTCCGCCACCTCTTCTTTTGCTTCCTCAGCACCAGCAACGTCGTTAAACGTCACCTTAACCTGGTCTTCCCCTAACAGCCGGGCCCGACTTTTTCCGAAGGAAAGAGCTCCGCGCCCGCCTGAGCCACCCTGCATCTGGCGCATGAAAAATATCCACACCCCGATCAGCAACAACATCGGGAACCACGAAATGAAGATCTGCATCAGCATGCTTTGCTGCTCTGGTGGCTCCGCTTCGACCGCAACACCATTGTCTAAGAGTTCGCCAATCAGAGCGCTGTTACTGGTTTCTGGACTGAACACGGTAAACTTCGTGCCATCGACCATTTCGCCGCGTATTGTTCGCTCATCAAAGTTTACCAGCTTGACTCTTCCTCGCTTTACATCGTCGACGAACTGCGAGTACTCGACCTGTGGCCCGGCGCTTTGACGTGGCCCAAAATTATTGAACACTAGCATCAACACAAGCGCGATAATGACCCACAATAGTATGTTTTTCGCCATCTCATTCACGACTGATACCTCATGTGTAAGGAAATCCGCTCCTTGCAGTTAATAAGACTTGGTCTCTGGACCACTTCGGCATGTTTGGGAATTTTAGATCCGCTTGCGATTATAACCAACTTCTCCCATGATCCTTGCAAGCAAAACTTTACGGGCATCTCGGGAGCCTCTGGGTATCTGCCGCGACAAGATGCGTGTTTTCCCCTTACTAACATAGTCAACCACAATACTCCTTTTCTCGGTTTTCGCGAGAAAACGGGCGAACAGACAAGCGTCACCCCTTATCGAAAACCACGCGCAAGCACATACACTTCCCGCGAGGCATCTCGCGACGCCTTTGGTTTTCTCACCAAAACGCATCGATAAGAAGGCACTAGCGATTTAGTGAAGGGGGCAAGGCTCTCGCCCATAAAAACTTTGACCAGAAGATCTCCCCCCGGTTTCAGAGCGGCCTGCGCAAACTCGCGCGCTTTCTCCATCAAATCAAAGGCGGCCACCTGATCGACCGCGACAATACCACTTATATTGGGGGCCATATCAGAAATCACAAGGTCCACCTGACCAGGGCCCAGAGTCGCCAGAAGGTGATCTCGAAATTCCACCTTGCCCAAGTCCCCTTGAACCACACTCACGTTTGGCAGGGGCTCCATCAATTGGCGATCTACGGCCACAACCCGCCCGTGTGACCCCACCAACTGGACCGCTACTTGCGACCAACCCCCTGGCGCCGCACCGAGGTCGACAACGGTCATTCCCGGGCGAATCAATTGAGCTCGTTGATTTAACTCTAGAAGTTTGTAAGCTGCTCGCGACCGATAACCGGCCGCACGTGCCGCTCTCACATAGGGATCGCTCGTGTGGCGGCTTATCCAACCATGGCGACGAGATGATTTCGAGCTGCTCAGGATGGACCTAAACCGTGCGGCACCGAGAGCATTTCGACTATGCGGTCGCGATAAAAAGGCTCGGCAAGGGCGCCTTGCTTCCCGAAAGCCTTTTTAAAACGCCTCGAAAAATTCCATCCGTGGATTTTTTCGAATCGGCACATCCCTATACTGCCAGGCGCTTGGAATTAGTGCCATTTACTCATAACGCACCGACAGAATTTCATATTCTTTTTCACCCCCTGGGGCCTTGACACAGATCACTTCGCCTGCGGTTTTGCCGATTAGGGCACGCGCCACTGGAGATTTGATCGAGATGAGGCCGACCCTCGCATCGGCTTCGTCTTCCCCCACGATGCGATAGGAGGTGATCCCCTGATCGTCATCCAACTTGCAGATCTCCACGGTGCTTCCAAAGACCACTTTACCGTTTGCGTTGACCAGGGTAATGTCGATGATTTCAGCATGCGCGAGCTTGGCTTCGATCTCGGCTATCCGTCCCTCGATAAAGCTCTGTTGTTCGCGAGCCGCGGAGTATTCGGCATTTTCCCGCAAGTCACCCAAACTACGCGCGTGAGCGATCGCTTCGATGACGCGCGGCCGTTCCCGTGTCTTGAGCCGATGCAGTTGGTCGCGAAGCTGTTGCGCGCCGTTGATTGTCATCGGTGACTTAGTCGTCATTTTTCCTGCTTCAAACCATATCTTGCAGACAGATCACCCCTTGCCTATTTCCGTGTTCGATTGCTAAAACCATGGCTTCCGCTCCAGCCAGGGTCGTGGTATAGGCAACTTTATGTTCCAAGGCCGTGGCACGGATGGTATATGAGTCCGCGATCGCCTGTCTACCTTGGGTGGTGTTGATGATCAAGTCTATTTCATCGTTTTTGATCATGTCTACGATGTGAGGTTGTCCTTCAATAACTTTGTTCACGCGAACACAATGGATCCCCGCGTCGCTCAAGACCTTTTGGGTGCCTTGCGTGGCCACGATTTCAAAACCTAGCATCCACAGGGCCCGTGCCACAGCCACCACGGAAAGCTTGTCCTGGTCGCGCACGCTGACGAATGCCTTGCCTGAACGCGGTAAATCAACCCCGGCGGCCTGTTGTGCCTTGAGAAAAGCCTCTCCGAACGTCGTGCCAATCCCCATAACTTCACCGGTGGATTTCATCTCCGGTCCTAACAGCGGATCTACTCCCGGAAATTTTACGAAAGGGAATACCGCTTCCTTTACCGAAAAATGCTTCGGCTTCGGCTGCTTTATCGCACCCTGTGCGGGGAGCTTACACCCCACCATACACGCAGCCGCGATCCGCGCCAAGGGGACCCCCGTCGCTTTGGAAACGAAGGGCACCGTTCGCGAGGCGCGTGGATTCACTTCCAATACATATATTTTCTCTCCTTGAATCGCAAACTGGACATTCATCAAACCCACTACGTTAAGCGCTTTCGCGAGTACGGCCGTCTGTTCTTTAAGCCGTTGTTGCGTTTCGATGGAGAGGCTACGCGGTGGCAGTGAGCAGGCCGAATCGCCCGAGTGCACACCCGCCTGCTCAATGTGTTCCATAATGCCGCCGATAAACACCGACTCTCCATCGCACACGGCATCGACATCTATCTCAACAGCCGCGTCCAAGAACTTATCCAGCAACACCGGGGAATCTGGAGATGCCGCAACCGCTCGCTCCATGTACGTTGCTAAATCCTCTGCGTCATAAACGATCTCCATGGCCCGCCCGCCCAAAACGTAGGACGGGCGCACCACCAGGGGGTAGCCAATGGTTTGGGCCGTTCTCTGAGCTTGTTCAACGGTGCGTGCGGTGCAATTCGGTGGCTGCGCCAGACCGAGGTGCTTAAGCATGACCTGAAAGCGCTCGCGGTCTTCGGCTAGGTCTATGGAATCGGGGGAAGTACCGATGATCGGTGCGCCGGCGGCCTGCAACGGCCGCGCAAGCTTCAAAGGCGTCTGGCCCCCGTACTGAACGATGACGCCAAGCGGCTGCTCCAAACGGACGATCTCGAGGACATCCTCGAGCGTAATCGGCTCAAAATATAGGCGGTCCGCGGTGTCGTAATCCGTCGATACGGTCTCAGGGTTACAGTTGACCATAATGGTCTGATACCCTAGATCCCGCAGCGCCAGAACGGCCTGAACGCAGCAGTAGTCGAATTCAATCCCTTGGCCTATGCGGTTGGGTCCCCCGCCCAAGACGATGATCTTTTCCCGGCTCACCGGGGCTGCTTCGCACTCACTCTCGTAGGTGGCATACATGTAAGCGGTGCTCGCCGCGAATTCGGCGGCGCAGGAATCCACCCGCTTGTACACGGGGTGGATGGCATTGCGATAACGCAAGTCGCGCACCGCTTTTTCGTCAATGCTTACCAGATGCGCGATGCGAGCGTCGGAGAAACCCTGGCGCTTCAGGTTGCGGAGAACCTCGTTCGTTAATCCTGGGTAACCACCCGCATGAACGCGCGCTTCGGCAGCGACCAGATCCGCTATCTGGCAGAGGAACCAAGGGTCGATTCGGGAATGCTCGTAAACCTCATCAACGGACATCCCCTGTCGAAATGCATCGGCGACATAATGGATCCGTTCCGGCCCGGGCACCCGCAATTCACGTTTGAGGACAGTGGCCCGATCAGCGGCCTTCTGGTTGAGGCGTTCATCAAGCCCCACCACACCGGTTTCCAGCCCGCGTAATGCTTTTTGCAGGGATTCTTGAAACGTTCGCCCGATCGCCATCACTTCACCGACAGATTTCATCTGGATAGTAAGACGATCATCGGCCTGAGGAAATTTTTCAAAGGTAAACCTTGGGATCTTGGTCACTACATAGTCGATGGTGGGTTCGAAAGAGGCGGGTGTGCCCCCCCCTGTTATATCGTTAGCAAGCTCATCCAGGGTGTAGCCTACCGCTAACTTGGCAGCGACTTTTGCAATGGGAAAACCGGTTGCTTTGGAGGCTAAGGCAGAAGAGCGCGATACGCGGGGATTCATCTCGATGACGACCAGGTCACCGTTCACTGGATTTACGGCAAATTGCACATTCGATCCCCCGGTATCCACGCCGATCTCGCGCAGCACGGCGATGGCGGCATTGCGCATGCGCTGGTATTCCTTATCCGTGAGGGTCTGGGCCGGGGCCACGGTGATCGAGTCGCCGGTGTGGATCCCCATGGGGTCCAGATTTTCGATAGAGCAGACGATGATGCAGTTATCCTTGCGGTCGCGCACGACCTCCATTTCATACTCTTTCCAGCCCAAAACCGATTCTTCAAGCAATGCCTCATGGGTGGGGGAGGCTTCTAACCCGCGGCGGCAGATGAGCGCGAACTCCTCGCGGTTATAGGCTACTCCGCCACCCGTGCCCCCCAAGGTAAAAGAAGGGCGCACGATGACGGGATAACCGATCTGAGCCTGCACCTGAAAAGCTTCCTCCAGGCTATGAGCGATCGCCGAGCGCGGCGTCTGCAATCCAATCCGCTGCATCGCTTTGCGGAACCGTTCTCTATCTTCGGCCGTGTCTATGGCTTGCCGGGAGGCACCGATGATCTCAACACCGTGCGCCTCGAGAACCCCTTTGCGAGCGAGATCCAGGGCGCAGTTCAAAGCGGTCTGGCCCCCCATGGTGGGCAACAGCGCTTGCGGCTTTTCCCTGGCGATAATGTCCGCGATCACCTGCCAGCGGACGGGCTCGATGTACGTCGCATCGGCTATCTCCGGATCGGTCATGATGGTCGCTGGATTGGAATTGACCAGGATGACCCGGTAGCCTTCTTCGCGCAGCGCCTTGCACGCCTGAGTGCCGGCATAATCAAACTCACAGGCCTGGCCGATGATGATTGGGCCTGCGCCGATGATCAATATGCTTTCTAAGTCGGCCCGTTTAGGCATCGGAGCGATTTACGTTTGGCCATCAAATCGACAAAATGGTCGAATAGGCCTTGCATGTCCTGCGGGCCAGGACTTGCTTCAGGATGCCCCTGAAAGCCAAAAGCGGGCTTTTCCTTGTGGTGGATCCCCTGCAAGCTGCCGTCGAAAAGCGAACGATGGGTCACCCGTAGGGAGTCCGGCAGGCTTTCGGGGTCCACCGCAAAGCCATGGTTCTGGCTCGTGATCAGCACCCGCCCGGTGTCGAGATCTAACACCGGATGGTTGGCACCGTGGTGACCGAATTTCATCTTCACGGTCTTGGCGCCGCAGGCCAACCCTAACAGCTGATGACCTAAGCAGATCCCAAACACGGGGAGGCCTTGCTGCACGATTTCGCGGATCGCCTTGATCGCGTAATCACAAGGTTCTGGATCACCAGGACCGTTCGATAAGAAAACACCTTCTGGCTTACTGCTCAAAGCTTCGGCCGCAGTGGTTTGAGCCGGGACCACGATCACCTGACAGCTACGGTCCACCAGCAGGCGCAGAATAGTGCGCTTGATGCCGAAATCAAATGCCACGACACGATAAGTCGTCGCCAGGGGTTGCGTGTGGGGCTTAAGGAGAGGAGCGCTGCCTTGCGACCATCGGTAGGGGGTTTTGGTAGAAACATCCCGTGCCAGATCTGCGCCGACTAAACCGGGATAATCACGCGCCGCTTCGACAGCACCGCTCATGGAAACGCCTGGCCCTGCCATGAGACAGCCTCTTTGGGCGCCTTTTTCTCTCAGCAAGCGGGTCAACGCACGGGTATCGATACCGGCGATTCCAACCACCTGGTGCTCGTTTAAGTATTGCTGCAGAGAGCGCTGCCCGCGGGGGTTACTGTAGTGCAACGCTAGATCTCGGATAACCAATCCGGCTGCGTAAACACGCGCGGACTCCTCGTCCTGCGAATTAGTGCCTACGTTCCCGATGTGGGGATAAGTCAAGGTAACGATCTGCTGGCAATACGAGGGATCGCTCACGATCTCCTGATAGCCAGTGAGGGCGGTATTGAACACCACCTCACCCACCGCCTGACCAAAGCTCCCGATCGACACGCCCTGAAACACAGTTCCGTCTTCGAGTGCCAGGATCGCCTGATTCAACATGAATACCCCGCCGCGGATGTAGAAAGCGGGAGTAGCCTTGCGGCCACTCCCGCCGGATTAACAGACCTAAGCCGTCAACGAACTATACTTTACCGCTGAAAAGTGTCCAACGGAGAGCTCGGTGGAGAAACCAGCTCCTGACTACGAGCATGTCATTGGTAATTTACTTCTCCGATTGATCGAAGTGCCCTAACGCAATCCCAGCACGTCCTGCATATCAAACAAGCCCTGCTCCCGTTGTATCACCCAACGAGCCGCCCGCAGCGCACCGCTTGCAAACGTCTGCCGGCTCGAAACCTTGTGCACGAATTCGATGCATTCCCCGGCGCCGGCAAACATCACCGTGTGTTCCCCGAGGATCTCCCCTGCCCGGACCGTGGAAAATCCGATGGTCTTGCTGTCCCGTTCCCCGATCAGGCCCTGGCGGCCGTAAACGGCACAATCAGGCAGCTTTCGGCCCAAGGCTTTGGCCACCACCTCTCCCATATGCAGGGCGGTGCCGGAAGGGGCGTCGATTTTTTGGCGGTGATGCGCTTCTAGGATCTCGACATCGAACTCGTCGCCCAATACCTGCGCGGTGGTCTCTAGGAGCTTTAAGCACAGATTCACACCCACGCTCATGTTAGGCGCGAATACAATCGCGATCAGTCGCGCGGCGTCGGATAATGCCTGTTTCTGCTCATCCGATAGCCCCGTGGTCCCTATGACCATGCGTTTTTTCTCTTCCGCACACGCTACCGCGTGGCGTTTGCTTGCCTCGGGATGGCTGAAGTCGACTGCAACGTCCAGATGCTGGAGAAATTCTTGTAAATCGGCAGTTACCTTTACCCCTCGCCGACCGATCCCCGCTATTTCGCCGGCATCCATGCCTATACAAGCAGCGCCCGGCCGCTCAAGTGCGGCGCTAAACGCCAGTTCAGCGGCCTGATCACAAGCGGCGATTAGCGTCTTCCCCATGCGCCCCGCCGCTCCACAGATGCCGATCCGGATCACCGCGCGCTTCCCCTCACGAACGCATGTCCTCGAAAAACTTCTTAACGCCATCCATCCACGAGCTCTCCCTCGGGCGATGACGTCTTCCTTCCTTAGCCAAAGTGTTCTCGAACCCACGTAAGAGCTGTTTTTGTTCTTCACTCAGATCGACCGGGGTCTCAATAACCACGCGACAATGCAAATCGCCGATTTCTCCGCCTCGAACCGTCTGCACACCTTTGCCCCTAAGGCGGAACACTTTACTAGTCTGGGTTCCTGCCGGGATCTTTAGTGCTACCTTCCCGGCGAGGGTCGGGACTTCGAATTCTCCTCCCAAAGCGGCTGTCACAAAACCGATAGGAACCTCGCACAGGAGATGCGGCCCCTCGCGGGTAAAGATGGGGTGTGCCTTAACGTGTACGCTGACATAGAGATCTCCGGGTGGACCGCCTGCCTCTCCAGGCTCCCCTTCTCCCGTCAAGCGGATGCGATCTCCGGTATCCACCCCGGCTGGCACTTTGACAGATAGGGTTTTGTGCTCTTTGATTCGGCCTTGGCCGCGACATTGGCGACAAGGATCAGCGGTAATTTGACCTCTACCGCGGCATTTGGGACAGGTTTGCTGAATGGAAAAGAACCCCTGCTGCATGCGCACCTGCCCGTGGCCACCACAGGTCGAACAGGTGGTGGGGGAGGAACCCGGGCGGGCCCCACTGCCACCACAGGCGTTACACTTGGCCAGGGCGGGGACCCTGATCGAGGTTGTTGTGCCGAACGCGGCTTCCTCAAGGCTAAGCTGGAGCTCAAAGCTGAGATCGGCTCCACGATACACACGTGCCCCCCCACGCGCACTGGTTCCAAAGATGTCTCCGAAAACGGAGTCGAAGATGTCGCTAAAGTTCTGGCCTCCACCCATTCCAGCCGATGTATCGACACCCGCGTGACCAAATTGATCATACGCCGCCCGCTTGCGGGGATCCGATAACACCTCGTAGGCTTCTTTGGCTTCTTTAAATCGCTCTTCTGATTGGGCATCTCCCGTGTTGCGATCGGGATGATATTTCATAGCCAGGCGGCGAAACGCCTTTTTTAGCTCGGTCTCGCTGGCGAGGCGAGGAACGCCTAAGACTTCGTAATAATCGCGTTTTGCCAACGTGCGTTACGACGATAGATGGCAAGACCCGGGGGGAAGGATCCCCACCCGGGTCATCAGAGTCACCTCAAGGAGAACGCTTACTTCTCTTCCTTCACTTCTTCGAAATCGGCATCCACCACATCGGATTTTGGCGCGCTGTCGCCAGCGCCCCCGGGGGCGCTTTCTGCGCTGCTTTTTTGCTCTGCGCTCTGCTTGTAGGCTCGCTCTGCGAGCCGCCCCGACAGCTCCGCCAGGCGCTCTGTCTTGGACTCTATTGCCTGCTTGTCATCGCCTTTAGAGACTTGCTTCAGCTCTGAAATAGCGCCCTCGATGTCTGTTCTCTCCGAAGCCTCGACCTTATCACCCAAATCCCTCAGCGACTTCTCGCTGGCATGGATCAGATGATCGGCATGGTTACGCGCGGTCACCAACTCGTGGAACTTGCGATCCTCGTCGGCGTGCGCCTCGGCATCCCGGACCATACGCTTGATCTCGGCTTCCGAAAGGCCGCTGGAGGCCTTGATTATGATGGACTGCTCCTTGCCGGTGGCTTTATCCTTCGCGGAAACATTAAGTATGCCATTGGCATCGATATCAAAGGTTACTTCGATCTGAGGCATCCCACGTGGCGCGGGGGGGATGTCGCTGAGGTCAAATCGCCCCAGCGACTTATTCGCCGACGCCATTTCGCGCTCACCCTGCAGAATATGCACCGTAACCGCCGTCTGATGATCCTCAGCCGTCGAGAACACCTGGGCCGCTTTCGTCGGTATGGTGGTATTTTTCTCTATCAATTTGGTCATGACACCACCCAAGGTCTCGATCCCCAAGGACAAGGGCGTGACATCCAACAGCAATACGTCCTTCACTTCCCCGCCCAAAACACCCGCCTGGATGGCTGCGCCCACCGCCACCGCCTCGTCCGGATTGACATCCTTACGCGCTTCTTTGCCGAAGATGTTCTTCGCCAACTCTTGCACCTTAGGCATGCGCGTTTGCCCGCCGACAAGAAGAACGTCGGTGATTTCAGAGGCCTGAAGCCCTGCATCCTTCAACGCGATGCGGCAAGGCTCGATCGTGCGTTCGATGATATCCTCGACCAAGGATTCGAGCTTAGCCCGGGTCAGCTTAATGTTGAGATGCTTCGGCCCGCTCGCGTCTGCTGTGACATAAGGCAGATTGATATCCGTGTGCTGGCTAGAGGAGAGCTCGATTTTTGCCTTCTCGGCCGCCTCTTTTAAGCGTTGCAACGCCAAAGGGTCGTTGTGTAAATCCATGCCGCTTTCTTTTTTGAACTCATCAGCCAGGTATTCAATGATACGGAGATCGAAATCTTCACCGCCCAAAAAGGTGTCTCCGTTGGTCGACAGCACCTCGAACTGATGCTCTCCATCCACATCGGCTATCTCGATGATGGAGACATCAAACGTACCGCCGCCGAGATCATATACGGCGATCTTGGCGTCTCCTCTGTTTTTATCCAATCCGTAGGCGAGCGCCGCGGCCGTGGGCTCGTTGATGATGCGCTTTACCTCAAGTCCGGCGATGCGTCCGGCGTCCTTCGTCGCCTGGCGCTGCGAGTCGTTAAAATAAGCAGGCACCGTGATCACGGCTTGCGTCACCTCTGCGCCGAGATAGTCCTCGGCGGTTTTCTTCATCTTCTGCAGAACCCTTGCGGATATTTCGGGTGGCGCCATTTTCTTTCCACTCACCTCAACCCAAGCATCGCCGTTATCCGCCGCTACGATCTTATACGGCACCATATCTATGTCTCGGCGTACCACATCGTCGCTATACCGACGTCCTATAAGGCGTTTGATCGCGAACAAGGTGTTTTTCGGATTAGTGACCGCCTGCCGCTTGGCGGGCTGCCCCACCAAGATTTCGTTATCTTGGGTAAATGCAATGATGGAAGGTGTGGTACGGCCGCCTTCGCTATTCTCTATCACCTTAGGTTTATTACCCTCCAGGACTGCTACGCAGGAGTTGGTGGTTCCTAAATCAATACCGATGATTTTGCTCATACTGGTCTCCGTCTGGCGTTAGCTCACTTACCGTGGATATGGGGCCTGGCTTTCGGTTTTCAAGGCTCTGGGCTTTTCGCAACGATGACCATCGCCGGCCTCAACAATCGATCATGCAGCAGATACCCTTTTTGAACCACGCTGAGCACTGTCCCCGGCTCTGTCTCCGGTGCCTCTTGCATGGTCATCGCCTGATGGAATTGCGGATCGAATTTCTCCCCAACCGGGTTAAGTTCCTTCACGCTGCACTTGTCGAGCGCGCTATCGAGCAGCTTGAGTGTGAGCGTCATCCCCTCCTTAAGGCTTTCCAGATCGGCGGCCTGCTCCGAGGCACTGAGCCCCAGCTCTAAACTGTCCTTCACCGGCAGAAACTCCGACACCAGCCGCTCCGAACCGAACTTAAGTGCGTTTTCGACTTCCCGTGCGGATCGTTTGCGTTGATTCTCCAACTCCGCGCGGGTTCTAAGCAACCCCTCCCAATTCTCTTGCGCCTTTTGTTGCGCGTCCTCTAAGGCGGCCTGCAACTGCTCTAACGTGGCCCCCTGCTCGCTGCGCTCCTCTCCTCCAGCCGTTGCGAGATCCGAATTCGAATCAAGTGACTCCGACGAGATTTCGCTTGCTTGACTGTTGTCGGGATGGGTTTCTATATCTGTAAGTGTATCTTCGTTAAGCTGCTGTTCACCGCTCACGCCAGTGTCCCCTCGCCGTTCGTTAAAAATACCGCCGCGTGGCACCCCCTCCCTGTCACGGGACGGGATGCCACTCTAACTTGATGTAAGGTCTAGGATCCTGTCGGACTTAGGATGAATCTACTACGGC
This sequence comes from Gammaproteobacteria bacterium, assembly GCA_050740915.1. GTDB lineage: Bacteria > Pseudomonadota > Gammaproteobacteria > JBOHHR01 > JBOHHR01 > JBOHHR01. The sequence goes on from JBOIEG010000153.1 coordinate 14,840, forward strand.
GGTGGGAAATCGGTCCAATTTTTCCGATCATTTCGTTTAATAGAACGCGCTATTCGCCTCAAATGATCGAAAAACTGCCCTTGATTTCCCACTCGCCTCGCTACCATCCCCTAAGTCCGACAGGCTTCTAGTGAAAAGATTTCAAGGCCGATCCCAAAGCCTTCGCAGCGAGATTAACGATGGGAATTACCCGCTGATAAGGCATACGCGTCGGCCCAATGACGGCAAGCACGCCGAGCACGGCGCCGTTGGATTCGTAGGTAGAGGTAACTGCACTGCAGCCCCCAAGAGCCTCGTAACCGAGTTCTTCCCCGATAAATATTTGCACACCGCTCGCTTTAAAGGCTTGATCGAGAAGATGAAGTATATCACGTTTTTGATTAAACGCCTTGAACAAGCGGCGCAACATTTCGATGTCGGAAAGTTCGCTTGCTCCCATCAAGTGGGTCTCGCCGGCTAACACATAATCGTCTTCCTTGTCCTCGACCCCCCCGAACGCCTTTTCCGCCATTTCAATGACAGTTTGCATCAAGCGATCAAGTTCATGGCGTACAGCGCTCATTTCTTGAAGCACACCGGAGCGGATGGATCCCAAATCACGGCCGGTAAAGGTCTGGTTGATATAATTCGCCGCTTGTTCTAGTTCAATCCGGGTATACTCGCGGTCCGTTTTAATGATCCGATTTTCTATTTCATCGTTACTCAAAACCAAAATGAGCAGTACTCTATTGCCCGATAGAGGCAAAAACTCTACATGCTCCAAGGCTCGATTATTTTTCCGCGGAACCATGACAACACTCGCCAGGTGAGTAAACTCCGACAGCACGCTGGACGCTTTCCTCACCAAGCCTTTAACGTCCGGTTCCGATCCCAAATCGTACGCGAGTCGCTCTACCTCCCACGCGCGCAGGTCTACCGTAAGTAAGGAATCAACGAAAAATCGATACCCCAAGTGTGTAGGCATGCGGCCGGCCGAGGTATGCGGAGAACACACTAAGCCCATATCTTCTAAATCGGCCATCACGTTGCGGATGGTGGCCGGGCTCAGCTCAAGTTTGGCATGACGCGCCAGGGTACGCGATCCGATCGGCTGGCCTTCCGCAATATACCGTTCCACTAAGATCTTAAGCAGATGCCGGGAACGCTCATCGAGCCCCCGAATAGCCTCTCCTTTTATGCTGATTCTGCCCTTAATCATGGCGATCTATGCCCCCGACTACCTAAAGACAACTTTGGCCCGTTCGCCTTTCTCTCACACAGCCTGTCATCGATCATACTCCTACCGGTCTCGTATCCCGGAGCTCTAAGGGAGACGGGCTCTAACATGAGGGCACTTCAAAAAATTCCATCCATGGAACTTTTCGAATCGCAACGCAAAATGTTGATTTTTGCTTCGCGCCATTTTTCAAACAGTTACCTGCTTGAACCTGTGCGGCAAATCCCTATACCGCCGGGCACTTCGAATTAATCGAAGTGCCCATGAGAAAGATGTTACCCCAAAACATCTGTTGGCTCATAGAGGCGAAAATGCTAATTTTCAAAAATGCCTTCTCCTTCAAATCCCGCCTTTAAGCGGGTTGGGCTCATTGCTAAACCGAATGACCAACGTGTGGGGACGATCCTCCCGGCTTTGTTCAAACTGCTTCGTTGGCGCGGCGTCGATGTCGCGCTGGACGGTACCTGCGCCGGAATACTTCAGGCACGCCATCTGGAGCTTGGAACCCCGAATGGAGAAAACGGGCGTGAGCTTCTTATCACCATCGGGGGCGATGGAACATTGCTCCACGCCGCCCACATGCGGTTTGACTATGATGTGCGACTGCTCGGGATCAATCTCGGCAAGCTTGGGTTCCTGGCAGACATCTCTCCAGAGGAGGTCAACGACCGCCTGGGGGCCATCCTCGATGGTCATTACATCGACGAAAAACGCGCCGTTTTGCGCTGCACTGTGTTTCGGGATGCGCAGATCGTGGCCGAGTATGATGCCATCAACGATACTGTTATCCATCATTGGAACATCGCACGGCTGATTCGATTGGATACCCATATTAATGGCACCTTCGTTCACAGTCAGCGTTCCGATGGGATCATCATCGCCACCCCAACCGGGTCGACTGCCTATGCCCTTTCGGGCGGAGGGCCGATTCTGCACCCCTCCTTGGACGCCATACTGCTAGTGCCGGTCTGTCCTCATACCTTGAGTAACCGGCCGATCGTCGTTGCCGGGAACAGCCGGATTGAGATCGTTGTGGGAACCGAGCAACTTGGGCATGCGCGACTGACCTGCGATGGCGATAGCGGATTTGATCTCGCTCCCCAAGACCGCGTGATCGTGGAACACAGTGACCGCCATATTCACTTGGTGCATCCCGCTAATCACGACTTTTACGCCACCTTGCGCGCCAAATTGAATTGGGGGTGATAAACCCGTGTTGAGGGAGCTTCACATCCGTAATTTCGCGGTCGTGGAGCAGATGGAACTGCGCTTGCGAGAGGGTATGACCGTCTTCACGGGTGAAACCGGCGCGGGCAAATCAATACTCATCGAGGCGGTCGGCTTAGTGTTAGGAGACAGGGCACGACCTACCGCGATCCGCCAGGGCTGCACTGATGCCGATATCGCGGCGATATTCGACGTCCGAGACGATCCTGCAGTGAAAAAACTGCTCGCCTCCCGCGGTATTGAATATACGGAGGATGAATGCATACTGAGGCGCCAGCTCAGCGTCGATGGCAGATCGAGAGCCTATGTCAATGGGCTTCCGGTGCCCTTACGGGTGCTACAAACCCTCGGTGAGCGGCTCGTCGACATCCACGGTCAGCACGCCCATTATTCCTTGCTCCACTCGGCGGCTCAACGGCAACTGCTGGATGATTTCGCCAGCCATGGGCCATTTTTGGATGATACAAAAAAGACCTACCATGAGTGGTCCAAGCTTACTTACGCCCTCGCGGACCTGGACAAAGCGGACCCAGACGACACCCACCGCTCAGACACATTAAGCTACGAAATCGACGAATTACAAGCGACTGTGGTAACAGCGGAACAGCTCCAAGCTCTAGAGCAAGAATACACAGCACTCGCCAATGCGAACCTAATTCTCACCCAATGTCAACGCGCGATCACCCTTTTGGAGGCTGAGGCGGGAGTGACAGACAAACTCCGAGACGCGTTAAAGGAACTGCGCCGGCTGCAAGCGCTGCAACCCAAAATCGTTCCCGCACTTGAGTTACTTGAAAACGCCGCGATCCAGCTTGAGGAAGCAGGTAGCGAGCTCCGGCACCACCTACACGAATTAGAACCGGACCCAGAGCGGCTTGATCACATCGAGCGCCAACTATCAACTCTGCATGACCTTGCGCGTAAACACCAAACCGTCGTCCAGAAGTTACCTAAAACCCTGGTGGAGCTAAAACAGCGTTTGAGTGTGCTGCGCGCCGCGGAATCGAAACGCGTGGAACTGCAACAGAGCCAAGCCCAACTCCTTAAACGGTTCCACCATCTGGCAACTCAATTAAGCGCAAGTCGATCTCGCCACGCAAAGGAACTCGCCATTGCTTGCAACCAGCATTTTCAACAGTTAGGCATGCGAGATGCTGAATTATTGGTCCGTGTTACTCCGGCGGACAGCGATGAGCCATCACCAGAAGGAGTGGACACGGTTGAATTTTTGATCTCTACGAGTCCCGGGCAGCCGCCGCTGCCGCTGCGCCACAGCGCCTCCGGAGGCGAGTTGTCGCGTGTGGGACTAGCGTTACAAGTGGTTGCCGTGCGCAAGCACGGGATTGGGACGTTGATCTTTGACGAAGTGGATGCTGGCATAGGAGGCCGTACCGCCCAGATCGTTGGGCGACTTCTGCGCCAGCTCGGAGAACACAGGCAGGTATTGTGTGTAACCCATCTGCCGCAAGTTGCGGCAGAGGGCCACCATCACGTGGGAGTCACGAAGCGCATAAATCGGCACACTACCCAGACGGCTGCCAATATCTTGGATCTGGACTCGCGGATCGGCGAAATCGCCCGCATGTTGGGTGGCATAGAGATCACACAACAAACTCTCGCCCATGCGCGGGAGATGCTGCTTGCCAGCCAAAATCGCGAAGCCGCTAAGCTTTCTCGATAGGCCTGACGTAAAGAACCAAGCTGTGGTCTTCTATCCGATAACCGTTGGCCAGGGCGATCGCGCGCTGCCGTCGTTCTATTTCCTCATCACAGAATTCGATAATCTTGCCAGTTTTTAAGCAGATCATGTGATCGTGATGATCACCGCGGGCCAGTTCAAAAACCGAATGCCCTTCCGCAAAGTGATGACGATAAACGAGTCCCGCTGCCTCAAACTGGGTCAACACGCGGTAAATCGTTGCCAATCCAACCTCTTCTCCCGCTTCCAATACGGCCCTGTACATATCTTCCGCGCTCATGTGGCGTTGGCCGCTACCCTCCAGGATCTGCAGTATACGCACCCGTGGCAGCGTCGCTTTCAGCCCTACCTTTTTGAGGTCTTGTGACTCCACTTTGGCACTTCCTAATCCCGCTTCCTCGGCATTTAGTATACCCCATCGGCTTAGCTGAGCCTAAACGTAGAAATAATCAGAGTCTAAGCTAGAATACATCGACTGAGAGCTTGTGAAAAATCGTCGCGAGCGAAGGGAGGTCGTGTTCCGCCGGAGCGCAGGAGCGTTTCGCCGGGAGCGAAACGGCGCGCAAGCCCCGCAGGGGCGAGTCTCAAGGATGAGACGAGCAACCGGAGTGTATA
>JBOIEG010000154.1:0-3931 GCA_050740915.1 Gammaproteobacteria bacterium
TGGACGGTAACGAATGCCTGGATCGCCTGCACGAGTTGCTCGGCGCTGACGGAACTCGCGCCGCGCAAGGTTTTGCGCCCGAGAATGCCAAACCAGATCTCGATCTGATTGAGCCAACTGGCTGAGAGCCTGTGAAAAAACCCCATCGCAATTGGAAATACTCTGCCTGGGTAGGGTATAATTATGTTGATCGGATGATCAGTTACGATAGGCAAGCATGATAAACGAGACCTTTATGCTGTTCGGAGAAGAACCTGGCTTGGAAGATAAGCAAGCGCATGCAGGAACGCCGGTGATCCAGGGTGTGGCGCGGGTGTTGATGCCCAACCGGGCGCATCTTTCGATACCTCAAGACAGGGATTGAATTGCGGGCGAGCGATTTGGAGTCGCTGTTGCCGGAAGGCCATCGCGCGCGGATCGTGTGGGCCTATGTTGAACAAGCGGACCTCAGAGGGATGTACGCGGGGATCAGGGCGGTAGAAGGCGGTTCTGGTCGGACGCCGATCGCGCCGGAGATTTTATTTGCGTTGTGGCTGTACGCCACGCTGGAGGGGGTGGGAAGTGCACGGGCGATTGCACGGCTGACCCAGGATCATGATGCGTACCGCTGGATCTGTGGGGGCGTTCAGGTGAATCACCATACCCTGTCCGATTTCCGAATGGACCGGGGTGAAGCCTTGGATGGCTTGTTGACCGACAGTGTGGCGGCGTTGCTGTCGGTGGGAGCGGTCAAGCTCAAGCGGGTGGCGCAGGACGGCATGCGGGTACAGACCAGCGCGGGAGCGGCCTCGTTCCGCCGCAAGCCAAGCCTGGAGAAGTGCCTGGAGGAAGCGCGTTGCCAAGTCGCAACCCTCAAGCAAGAGATCGACGAGGACCCCGGTGCGCTGACGCGGCGGCAACAGGCGGGGCGAGAGCGAGTGGCCCGAGAACGGCAGGCGCGGATCGAGAAGGCCTTGGAACGGCTGCCGGAGTTGGCCCGGATCAAACAGAAGCAAGGTAAGAAACCCGAAGACGCTCGGGCCGCAAGCCAAGATGCTGAGGCGACGGTCATGAAGATGGGCGATGGCGGATTCCGTCCGGCCTACAATGCCCAATATGCTACCGACAGCGCAAGCCAAGTGATCGTCGGGGTGGACGTGGTGACCGAGGGCCACGACCAGGGACAGTTGGCGCCGATGGTCGAACAGGTCACCGAACGGTGCGGACAGTCCCCCGAGGAATGGTTGGTGGATGGCGGCTATCCGGCGCATGAACAACTGGACGCTGTGGGGGAGCAAACCGAAGTCTATGCGCCGGTGCCGAAGGCCAAAGACGAAGCCACCGACCCGCACGCGCGGAAAGCGGGAGACAGCGAAGCGGTCGCGGCTTGGCGGCAACGGATGGGTACTGAGGAAGCCAAGCACATCTACAAAGACCGGGCGGCGACCGCCGAATGCGTTAACGCCTTGGCACGGGAGCGCGGTCTCACTCGGCTTCGGGTACGGGGCGCGAAGAAAGTCAAATGTGTGTTACTGCTGCATGCGCTTGCACACAATTTGATGCGCGCCTTCGCCTTGGCACCCGAGTTACTCGGGTTAGGGGTAAAACCGCGCCTGGCGCTGTGAACGTCGCGGCGTAAAGGGGCAAAAGGCCCTGAAACCCGGTTCCTTGGGGACAATTGAGAGCCCACGGGAACTAGGCCAGCCGCTCAGGTCGGTCTGCCGACGGTTTTAGCCTCGCATCGGTTTGCGGATGTGACAATCGTTAAATTCACAGACTCTGAGCAGGCATGAGCTTCACGCCGTGGCCGAGCTTCATCAATTCCCGCGCCAGTGGTGCGCCCCAGGACAGGCCTCCATCCCGATAAGGCAGGCCGGGAGCTTCGCAAAAAACTCGAGTACCTTGCTACGCGATAGCTTCTTGCGTAACACGACCTTGCCGTGCCCATTCACACCATGTACCTGAAACACATTCTTTGCGATATCCAACCCAATCGTCGTAACATTCATCTCTGACTCCCCCTCTTCGTTTAAGTGGGTTTTATTCGAATCTCCACTTTGGCACATCACGATGCCGATTAGGAGAGGGTGGAGTCCATTCCATTAGGGCGCTCTGTAACGTGTCTCCACTCGGGCTGTAAACAGCTACTCGAATTGGTCGGCGAAGAGCAAGAGTTTGGCGTGAGGGGGTTTGCCTTGGAGCAACTGGTCGGCCAGTCTATTGAGCTCGGTCGGGTCTTCGAAGAGTGTTTTGGCTATCGCCTCTAGCGACTCCGATGCCGTTCGCTGTTTCAAGGGCAAGGCGCGCGCGAAGCTGAAAAAGGGATCGCTTCCGCGCTCGGCGGGGCTGAAACGTACAGCGAGCCAATCGGCGCTGCCTACGAAAGCGCCGGAGTGTGCTCCAGGGCCTCCATAAACTCCCGGGGAAGTCTCCGCGGCATCAAACTCGACGCGTTCATCGGAACAGCGGCTGATCAGTGCCTCCAGGGGACCTTCTTGGTGAGATGCAAGGATTTCACTGTGCTCGTCGTCTAAGCGCGTCACCGGCAAGAGCGTCTGGCGGCGTAGATGAGTGCGGTAGTGGTCGCTGGTCACGCGTTGTAATATTCGCACCAGCCAGCCGCGCACCTGCGCCTCGTCAACCAGGCTGACGAATGCTTCCCACGCCCGCATGTAGGTATCCTGCAAGCCGTTCACTTAATCTGTTGATGAAAAATAAATAATGTCTTCATAGTCCAGCGGTGTGTGGGCCAGTGTAAGTCGTTCGGCTGGCGTCTTGCCATCCTTGCCGGTCAGGATGTAGTTGTGGACCGTCCGCATGATGTCGAGGACTTTGGCAACATTGCCTGGATTGTATGGAGAGTGGCCATTCCAGATCCTGCCCTTGTTGGACTTGGAATGGATCGGTCGTTCAAGTAAGGAGAGTCGTCGACGCACTTGGTTGAAGAACGAATCGACACTATGCAGGCTTGCCTTGTTGTAGAGCCAAGCTTGGTGATCTTCGTCGTAGTCACCCAGATCGGTGAGGTAGGCCACGGCCTTCTCTGGCTCGCTCATGGTCGGGAATGGATGGTCAAGCCCACTGATCCTGCCATTTCCCGTGCGGCGTCATGGCGGCCATACGCTCTTTGATCAACAGCAGCTAGAAGTTGCGGAAGATTTTTCCTGCATGATCCAAACTTGGAAAGCTAGTAAATATGCCCATGCTACCTCCGTTTTCGGGATTGGATCAACAGATTAAGTGAACGGCTTGGGTATCCTGCACTAAGTCCTCCACGAGCGCCGTATCGTTCATGCGCCTGCGCGCGATCCCGAGCAGCACAAAGAGATGCGGTAGCGTGAGAGCTTTCGCTCTTGTCGCCTTTTCTGAGCTTTCTTTGACGCCTGCACCGAATCACTCCCATCGTTCGGTTTGCTTAGTAAGACGTCATCACGAGGATTTTTATTCCCAACATTGCCCGGCCGGGCGGCTCAGTTCTGCCCCGGAATAAAACGCCCGGTCAATCACGTCTCAATGCGCAACACCGGAGTTTGCCAATCCAAGTATCAATAGCAGGTGGGGACCTTCGACCACTCCGCACGATTAGCCTAAACCGAGGAGAACTCTCATGACAAGCAAAGTAAGCGCGAAAGTGCAATTGACATCGGCCTTGCTCTCGGCTCTGTTCGCAGGTCCGGCGGCTGCAGGATCTGTCTTGATCCATGAAGAGCCGGCCCATCCGAATTTCATCCACCCGGCGTTCACGATAAACCCGGAACGTGGAACAGTAGCGGTACAGGTTACGGTTACTGATTTTCCTGGTGATTACGACTCACGCGACGAAAGCTAGTGTAGTGTCCCTTAAATAACTTTACAGTTAAGCCGCCTTCTTTTTCCCTCGGGGCAGGGTGGATCCGAGCTTGATCTGCTCCATCTTGACCCGCGCCCGCTCGATCTTCTTGATGATGTCCTC
>JBOIEG010000155.1:0-1461 GCA_050740915.1 Gammaproteobacteria bacterium
CAAGCCCTTCATCTGGACGACCACCGTCGAGGACATCATCAAGAAGATCGAGCGGGCGCGGGTCAAGATGGAGCAGATCAAGCCCAGATCCACCCTGCCCCGAGGGAAAAAAGAAGGCGGCTTAACTGTAAAGTTATTTAAGGGACACCACACTAGAAGCCATCATGAGCGGGCCAGGCGAAACCCCATTATCCGATCCGGCCATTCTCATGCGGTCTATTATTCAGCGTATCGCGACCGGCCCAGAATTGAGCAAGGACATCTCCCGTGAGGAGGCGCGGTCGGGCATGGGGTATATCCTCGAAGGGAAGGTTGACCCGGTCCAGGCCAGGATATTTCTGGTCGCATTGCGCATGAAGCGTGAAACCGACGACGAAAATTGCGGCATCCTGGAAGCGATCCGGGAGGCGACCCGCACCGTTATCGCTTCCGTCGATGAGATCATCGACCTCGCCGATCCTTATGACGGCTTCAACCGCGTTCAGTGACAGTGAAGAAGGTGCCCCGCAAGGGGGATGTGCGTCACCGGCCCTCGCCAACATCTATCTCCATTACGTCTTGGACCTGTGGTTTGAGAAGCGCTTTGTGAAATCGTGCCGGGGTAAAGCGTACCTCGTAAGGTATTGCGATGACTTCATCGCGTGCTTTGAGTACGAAGAGGACGCCAAGCGGTTCGTCCCTGCACTGGTAGAGCGGCTGGCGGCGTTTAAGCTGGAAATTGCGCCGAGTAAGACCGCGGTTCTACGGTTTGGTGGTAACGCTCGGTGGAACTATCATAAGGATGGGCATCGCCGGCCCGCCACCTTCGGCTTTCTTGGGTTTACGCACTTTGTCACGCGTAGCCGCCGAGGTTATTTTGTCGTCGGTCGTAAAGACCGAGGGTAAACGGTTTCGTAAGAAACTGAAGCTCTTGAATCAGCGCCTTCGGGCACTCCGCGTCGCAGGTGGTAAAGCCATGATGGACTACTTGACGTGCCACTTCCGTGGCCATCTCCAATACTACGGTGTCAGCGGGAATCTGCGGAGTGTACGTCGATACGCCTATCAGGGAAGTCGGCTGTTGTGGAAGTGGCTCAACCGTCGTAGCCAACGTCGTTCCCTTACATGGTGGCGGTTCTTACAGGTCTTTCCACCGCGACTGCCACCCGTACATGTGGTCCACGACCTCTATCCTTCACCTCTGTGGATGCCTCAAACTGGGAGCCGGATGGTGTAACGCTCCAAGTCCGGTTCTGCGAGGACGGTGGGACGTACTCCGGGGATTCCCACCGTTACTCTCCAAGCCCTTGTTCACGGGCGCTACACCCAGTTTGCGATGATGCATGAGCGATGATACTAGTGTAGTGTCCCTTAAATAACTTTACAGTTAAGCCGCCTTCTTTTCCCTCGAGGCAGGGTGGATCCGGGCTTGATCTGCTCCATCTTGACCCGCGCCCGCTCGATCTTCTTGATGATGTCCTC
>JBOIEG010000156.1:0-10627 GCA_050740915.1 Gammaproteobacteria bacterium
ACATCATCAAGAAGATCGAGCGGGCGCGGGTCAAGATGGAGCAGATCAAGCCCAGATCCACCCTGCCCCGAGGGAAAAAAGAAGGCGGCTTAACTGTAAAGTTATTTAAGGGACACTACACTAGGTAGCGGGATGGGTTCGGTCGAGTTCCAATACTGCTCCGCGAAGGCCTTCTTGATCATCGTTTCGTACGACGTGGACAGCCCGCGGAACGGCGCGTTGGACAAAGTGCCCAGCACCGAGTCTTGGCGATGGACTTTTTGCAATCCGAGCGAGGTCAAAGGAACCCCGGTTTGGGGCGATGGGCGCAACAGTTTCAGGCCGACCTCGCGAAGTCTCCGGCCATTGGGCGGAGTCTGAGCCGGATCGCCGAAGGACATTTCTACGGAACTCGGAACCGGCGCCAGTGCTTGTGAAGCCAGGCTGGCGTTGGCCATGGAAACCCGTTCTCTGACCAGTCCCGTTCCGGGCCGGTTGACCCGAATGATTGTCGTTTCAGCTTGATCCTGATCGCCGAACGCGTTGACCCCGTTGAAATGCGGATTGGCGCGACCTTCCCAGAAATTCGTGAAGTTGAATACGGCGTTGATGATCGTGGATGTGTTCCTGGGCTCGACACGGCGCACATTCGCCCGGCCATCGACATTGAAAAGCAGGTCCTGTAGCGGCGTACCAAAATCAACGGGAAATCCCGGCCGAACGCCATTGAACAGGGTGAAGAACACGCCCATCGACCCGGTAATGTCATTGCTGTTGTTCGATCCCGGCTCTACTGTACCGTCCGAAGTATGGTTGAGATCCTGGATCGATTTAACGAAAGGAAAGTCCTCCCGCGTCAAGGTCTCGTTGGGTTGTCTGGTCTCGAAGCGGGGGGCGAAAACCGTGGCGGCGGCGTTGAAGTAGCCTTTGACATCGCCGTCGCGGTCGTCAACAAAAGTCAGCTGATCCGGATTGAGCTGATTCTTGGACCGATTGTCGGCCTCCGCATGGAAATGACAGCTCGCACACGCCTCTGCACACCGTCGCTACCGACCTGCATGTCCCAGAACAATGCCTTGCCGAGCTGCACCGCGGCCTTACGGTCTCTAATGAAATCCTCTAGATTCTCGGGCAGTGGCACCCCGCCGTCCTGTTGCACAGCCCGGCGCAAAGACTCTAAACCGCGTAGCCGCGCGTGCTCCGGCCTTTCAATCACCTTGGTCTCGGCCAATGCGGGTTCGGGTAACTGCATGGCGCCAGCAGCCACACTGCCCAGAAGTAGAGCGAGCGAGCGGTTTCGGGACGCGCGCCGTTTATTCCGTCGCAGTGCTAAAGGAGTCGCCGGCGTATGGGCACCGCCCGGAAACCTACAATCTATACCGATGATCGCGATTGGTTCACGGTCCCGCGTGTTTGCTGCTGTTGGTGGCATTCGCGTCATTTCCAATTTCCTGTCTACGTCCGGTTAGTGTCGGGGCAAAAGTAGCCGCATCTGAGTTATCCGGTCTGTGAATTTTTTCACTGGCTAAATGTGAAATTTTTCACTCCTCTCCTCCAGGGCGAATTTGCGACGCTTGGCCTTTACAGCGAGCGGCTATTGGGCACACATCATAGCGAACGAGTGTTTTACGCCGATTTCATGGAAGGGGAATTTTTGTATCAATTGTTGCACCGCGCGAGGTAACTGACCGCAGGATTCCGAGCATCTCGAAGTTGCCGTTCAATTACTGGGTCGCTCGCCGAATGCCTGAACCGCTCGCAGCTGTGGTGGGACCGCTTTCTTCGGCCCAGCCGATGCGGCCCGAGACGACCACTCGGCGTGCTCGCGGTGGGCACGGGGCCTATGCTACGGGCAGGTGGGATACTGCTGACCGGGCGAGAGCCGGATGGGAAGCCACGCGTCGTCCTCGGTGGGATCTTCCTTTAACTGTGGCCGCCGAGATGGGTAGATAACCTTAACCTTTTTCTGTGTGCCATCGATCAACGCCGCCCGCCAACACCCGCAGCAGGCTCCGCTTCACGACCTCGAGGCTGAGCGCCTCGGCTCTCGCAAGACTGTGAATCGGAGCGCCGGGTGAAGCCGCTATGACACCGATGCGATCGGGCCGGGTGGCAGAATAAAGCGCAAGCCCTGAGCAACCTAAGGCAGCCGCTACATGCATGAACCCCGTATCCACACCCATCCTTCTATGCTCGCGAAGTGCCATGTCACCCGACTATATAGGGTGAGCCCATCCCCGTGGCGCGGTGTCACTTTAGCCGTTTGAAAAGCCGTCATCAGTGGATGCCTTAGCAAGGGTGGAGGTGGCGAGCTGCGATACGTATTCAACGGGGTTGAGTCCTTGGAAATCCGCCTCAAGGTCACGCCAGGGGTTTGGATGTTGACGAATAGCCACTCGAGCTCTTGGGGGGGGCCTCGCTGCCATCATCACATAGCAGTATGCCGCCACGCGGGATGTCGACGGATCCATGACGACTATGATGCCATAAGCGCCCAGCTGACCCTGGCGTATCCTTTCCTATTATGTTGGGGCTGAGATACGCTTGGGTTAAGATCGAGCACTAAGCAAATTTAGCAGGGCTCATTATGCAACAAACCCTAAGAGAGGAAATCACGGGAACTGCGGATAAGCCGCCTACCTATGGGTCCGCCCAGCGTCGCGTGAGCGTGGGTGTCAAGGTCGGATCGGTGATGATAGGAGGTGGGGCGCCTGTCGTCGTGCAGTCCATGACCAACACCGACACCGCCGACGCTGTCGCTACGGTTAAGCAAGTACAACAACTCGCCGCCGCGGGTTCCGAGCTAGTGCGGATCACGGTCAATACGGAAGAGGCGGCAAAACAGGTGGGGCGGATACGCGAGATGCTGGATACCGCCGGCTGCCGTGTGCCCTTGATCGGCGATTTTCATTACATCGGCCACAAGCTCCTCGGAAAATACCCGGACTGCGCTGAGGCCCTCGCGAAATACCGCATCAATCCCGGCAACGTCGGCTTCGGCAAGAAGAAAGACGGGCAGTTTGTGAGCATGATAGAGGCGGCGATCCGCTACGCAAAGCCGATCCGCATCGGGGTGAATTGGGGCAGTCTGGACGGGGAGCTGATCACGTGCATGATGGACGAAAATGCCCGCCTGCCCGAGCCGCAAGACGCCGCAGCGGTCACCCGCCGGGCGCTGATCGCCTCGGCGCTGGAAAGCGCGGCCAGGGCGGAGGAAATCGGACTGCCGCGGGACAGAATCGTGCTCTCCTGCAAGGTCAGCAGGGTGCAGGAATTGATCGCCGTCTACCGCGATCTCGCCGCGCGCTGCGACTACGCCTTGCACTTGGGACTTACCGAGGCAGGGATGGGCTCTAAGGGCATCGTAGCCTCCACGGCGGCCATGGCGGTGCTCTTGCAGCACGGAATAGGTGACACCATACGCGTATCTCTGACGCCGGAGCCGGGGGGGGACCGCAGCAAGGAGGTGATCGTGGCCCAGGAGATCCTGCAGACCATCGGACTGCGCTCCTTCACCCCGCTCGTTATCGCTTGCCCAGGCTGCGGGCGAACGACGAGCACCGTTTTCCAAGAATTGGCCGACAACATACAGGCGTACGTGCGCAGCCAAATGCCTATCTGGCGCCAAAAATACCTGGGCGTGGAGGACATGAGCTTGGCGGTGATGGGATGCGTGGTCAACGGCCCCGGTGAAAGCAAGCATGCCGATATCGGGATCAGCCTACCGGGTACCGGCGAGGCGCCTGTGGCTCCGGTCTTCATCGATGGGGAGAAGGCGCTCATTCTGCGCGGTGATAATATCGCGCAGGAGTTTCAGCGCATCGTGGATGACTATGTGGCAAACAAGTACGCCGCCAAAACAGAAACCGTGGTTTAACAGAATTCACTGGGTGGTGTGGAATTTCAACGAACAAGCTATTGCGTAGCGCTTCAAAGCCGGCGAAGATAATGGGAAGTCGATTTGCGATGGTGGAGGGGGCTGGTTGCATAGACGGCGAGTAGCACATGAACACCACGGTAAAACTACGGCTGGCGAATTCAGGAGATGCTGAGCGCATCGCCCGCATGTCCCGGGACCTCATCGAAGAGGGTTTAGGTTGGTCGTGGATTCCCGCAAGAGTTAAAGGCCGTATCCAGGCCCGGGAAACCCTGGTGCTGTCCGCCAAAGTCCCGGGTGCGCTGGTGGGATTTGCGATCATGGCAATTCCTGGAAGAGGATGCGCACCTCGCCTTACTTGCCGTATCCCCGCCCTATCAGCGGTGCAGAATAGGGCACCGGCTGGTGCGGTGGTTGGAAAAATCAGCAGAAGTGGCCGGCATTTCCGCTATCCACCTGGAGTTGCGGGCCGGCAATCTGGCCGCACACGCCTTCTATCGTTCGCTCGGCTACCGTGAGGTGGGTTTGCTCCCCCGATATTACAGAGCCCAGGAAGCCGCTATCCGCATGATGCGCCAACTGCGCGCGCTCCGATGGTCCGAGTTTTCTAACAAGCAACGGCTAACGCCCCCCTTTTTGTCGAGGTAGGAGCCTATCGGACTTAGGAAGAACCTACTGCGGCGGTGGGAAATCGGTCCATAGTTTCGATCATTTTCGTTAAATAGTTACCACTATTCGCCTCAAATGATCGAAAATCTGTCCTCGATTTCCCACTCGCCTCGCTACGGTTCCCTAAGTCCGACAGGCTCCTAGCGACCACCAAAGCGACCCGCAGCTCGATCCGCCTCGAGGGCACGACCTTCAAAACCTGCCGGCTTATGAGCCATGAACATTAAGCGTCCTGCGTTGCGCGTGCTTGCGCTGCTCGTTACGCTGGCTAGCGGGGTTTGTCTGGGAGGACCGTCGGTGGAGGCTTTGAGCGATATAGACGCTTCTGTTGTTTGTATCGAAAGTTTTTACCGCAAAGGCGTGGTGCGAATGGGCAGCGGCTTTGTGGTCGCCCCGGGGGTGATTGCAACCGTCTCCCACCAAATCAACGCGGCAAGTCGAAGCGTCGTCCACTTCTTAGACGACCAGACACAGGAAGCCAAGCTCTGGGCCAGCGCGCCCGGATCCGATGTCGCCCTGCTGACTATCCCTAAGCGCACGGCCGCCGATCTCTCGTTAGAGACGGACCGCCCAAGCTCAGGGGAGGTCGTCTTTACAATAGGTTGTCCGTTTGGGCTCCGTCACACGGTCACCCAAGGTATCGTGAGCGATCCGGACCGCCTTATAAACGGCAAGTCCTTGATCCAAACAAATACACCGATTAACCCCGGCAACAGTGGTGGACCGCTGATGAATAGAAGCGGCGCTGTGCTCGGACTCGTGCATGGATTCCTGAAAGAAACCACCGGAACCCATTTCTCCGCGGTCGCTCAGCAAGGCACCGCTTCGATGCAACAGAGCGGCCTCGCGATACCCGTGCGCGAAGTGATCGTCCTGATGGAGCAAATCGGCCTTAATAGGAAACGCTCGAGTGCCGCTGCTATCGCTGGACTGTGGCAACAGGCGACCGCCGCCACAGATCCAAACACCCGGATCGCGCTCTACCAAGAGATCGCTCGCCTTGCTCCCTGGCTTACGGAAGCCGTCTATAACCAGGGGACCGCCTATTTCGAGACGGGCGATTATGCGCGGGCACAGCAACAGTACCTAGCCGCCGTGCGCCAGCGTCCCGACTATTACCAGGCGTATACGAATCTGGGTCTGGTGCTGCACAAGATCGGCGAACACCATAAAGCGAAGCAGATGCTCATCACGGCCATCACCCTCAACCCTCAGTATGCCCTCGCATACCTTAATCTCGGTATCGTTTATCAACAGGGATTTGGTGATAGGGAATCGGCACGCCGATCGTTTCTGCGGTTCTTGGAGCTCGATCCAAAGTCACCACAGGCACAAGAGGTTCAATTCTGGCTGAAGGGAACACCGAAAACGTCGCTGTCGCTGCCCTAATCCTTAGTTCTACAGTAACGCCCGAAGGAGCAAGTAAACGCGCTTTTCTTTGCGATTCGAAGAATATGTCCTTTATTCCAACGTGATCTCCACGGGATCGAGCACGAGGTCCACCGGAATATCGGCGCTGGACTCGACTTCGACCGTCACCTGCAGATCATGGTAACCATCTTTTTTTAATACCATCTCGTATTCGCCGGGAGCAAATCCGACATCGGTTGGGGTGACGCCGATAAATTCCCCGCTCGCCAATAGGGCAACCGCACCAGCAGGTTGTGAGCTAATCCGCAGATATCCCGTGTCGGGCGTGTTCTTGAACAGACCAGAGTGCATTGCGATCCCTAGCGCGATCATCAAGGCTACGCTAATACCGATCAGCAGCTTGCCATTGCGCGCTTGCCGCCGCTTAATTGGGGAACGCCAAGAAATCAAAGTCGTGTCATCAGCTCGGTTCCCGAGCGTCCCAAAGCTTGAGCGTATCGCTTCTAAGAACTCGATCGCGCTCCCGAAGCGACGGCGTGGATCCTTAGCCATCGCCTTCGACACGATAGCATCAAATGCCACCGGCACCTGCGGGTTAAGCTTGGATGGCGGCAGCGGTTTGAGACCGATCGTCCGCTGCCTGACGGCCATTTTATTCTCGGCTGCAAACGGTTTCTCACCGACTAGCAGTTGATAGAAAATGACGCCCGCCGAGAAGATATCAGTGCGATGGTCCAGGGGCTCGCCCAGCCACTGTTCGGGCGACATGTAATTCGGCGTTCCCAACACGTCTCCGATATGGGTTAGGTAAGAGGTATCGATCTTAGCGATCCCAAAATCGGTGATCTTAATCGACCCATCTTGCATGACGATGATGTTGGATGAGCTGATATCCCGGTGCACAATATGATGGCGATGCGCGAAATCAAGGGCGTCTAGAAGTTGCAGCATGATATGGACGACTGTTTTGAGGTCGTAGCGCGCTCGCTTATCCAGGCAGTCCTGTAAAGTGGGCCCCGGTGCGTATTCCATCACAATATAGGGGATGCCTTGTTCTTCGCCGAAGCCGTGGACCGCGACGATCTTCGGGTGAATCAGACGACCGGCGGACCTGGCCTCGACCTTAAAGCGCGCTAGTATCTGCTCGCGTTTGTTCTCTGGCAGCGCTTTATGCAAGGTTTTGAGGGCGACGATCCGATCGACATCGGGGTCATAGGCTTTGTAAACCACGCCCATGGCCCCTTCGCCGAGCACCCCTTCGATTCGATAAGGTCCAAGTCGTGTTAACATGGGTTAAACCATCAACCTAGATTTCACGGATGTTGTGCGATTATTATTGTCAAGCGTGTGGCGGGGGCATGCAGAGTAACGTGATGTATTCAAAAAACCCGGTTTCGACCTGGCCGCCGTCCCCAGGCCGCGCCCCCAGGTCGCCGCACATTCCCCATGAACTATCGGGGGTGCGGGCCATGGCGCCAGACAAAGGGTTGTCTCACACACCTTCATTAGGGGTTTTACCATGAAACAAAGCCACCGATTCTTTTTTTTGCTCTTGCTGGTCGCGAGCGTATTTCCTGCAACGTCGGCCCCGTTGGAAAAAAGAGGTGTCATCCCAAACTTCAGTTTGCAGACGATAGACGGCCGGACCTATACCGCGAACGAGATTGCGAAGGCAGATTTGGCTGTATTGTATTTCTTCTCAACCAAATGCAAACCCTGTGCGGCAGGTTTGACTCGGCTGCAGAAACTTGCGGGGGAGTTAAAGGAGAAGGCTCCGCTGGTGGTGGCGATCGGAAAACAAAGCACAAGCGAGTTGCACGCTTATGCGGCGAAGCTTGGCCTCCGCTTTAAGGTTGCGAGCGGCGATCGGCGGACATTGCGCGCGTTCCAGGCCCAGTACGTTTACCCGACTGCTTATGTCTTGGGACCGGAAGGCCGAATATTGGAAACGTTACAGGGCGATCATGCCGGGATCCCCGCCCTGCTCCTCTCTTTGGCGGAACGGGAGCAGCAGCGAGAAGAGCCAGGTGTGGCGAAGGAAATATACGCCTCCATGAAGACAGAAGGTGACCGAGGGGGGATCGTTCAAGCCGGTATGGGATACAGTTTGCTGAAGGAGGGAAAGCTTGGGAGGGCTGAAAGCAGCTTTCGGGAGCTGGCTAATAGCCGTCAAGTACAGCTAGCCATCAAAGGTCATGAAGGCCTTGCGCAAACTCACTACCAACAGGGTCGCTTAGATGAAGCCCTCGTGCAAGCGAATAGCGCTTTGAATAACGCACCCGATCGGTCGCTGCCCCATCTGGTCAAGGCTAAGGTACATTACCGCAACGGAAACATAGAAGAAGCCGAGCAAGAGGTCGTTTTAGCCTCGGCCGAGCGCACCGTCAGTGACTTTGACTGGCAAATAGCCGACGCCCACTACGCCAAAGCGAATCTGCTTAAGAAGACTAAGCAGCCGACACTTGCCGTAGCTTCCTACCAGAAAGCACTCGACCACAATCCCTATTTCGTGGCCGCACTGAGCAACCAGGGCGTTGCTTTGCAGGAGATCGGTGACCCGGAAGGGGCTATGAAAGCTTTTACCGATCTAAAACAGCGCCACCCAAGCGACCGCTTGGTCGACTCCCTGTTAAAACAGGCTCGGGCGGCGATTGCGGAAAAAAGCGATATAGAACGGCAACGCTATATCGATGGTCTCGCCCAAGACCTGATCCAGCAGTACCAGCGTAACGAGGCGACTACAGCGCGCCTCGATGACTGGACCTCGCCGGCGTTAGCCTTATCGATCATGGGCTTAGAAAGTCGAGGTTCCGAGGATTTGATGGCGAGAGAAGGGTTAAGAACGGCTCTGCAAGAGGAACTGGCCCAGCGCCTCCAATCCCTGAACATCAAGGTGGTGGAACGCGCCGTATTGGATAAGCTCCTTGGGGAGCTCAGAGTAGGATCGCCACCGCTGGCGGACCCCGACGCCGCGTTAAAAATAGGACGAATAACTGCCGCACGCTTGCTCCTTACCGGCTATATCTCAGAGGCGGGCGGGAAAAACGGGAGCGTCGTCGGCATGCGGCTCATCGACACCGAGACCACGGCTATTGTGCTACCCTTGGTACGGCAAGAAACTGGCCCCATCGACCCTGCGGAGATCGCCGCGGATTTCGGCGAAAGGATCGGTGCAGCCATCAAAGAAAACTATCCTCTTAAAGGACGAATCGCTGAAATCGATGGCGATCTCACGATAATTAACCTGGGTAAAAAACACAATATCGTACCGGGTATGGTGTTCCACGTACTGAGCGAGGGAAAGCCCATCGAGCTCGAGGGCAGGATCCTAGGGTATCGAGAGGTACAAAACGGTCAGATCGAGGTCACTCGAGTCGAGGACCTGATGTCCTACGCTAAAGCAACGGGTCGCGGCGGGCGTTGGGAGAAGACACAGAAGATTATCTCTCGATGAGGCGGGTAACAGCCCCATGCGAGGACTAAGCTAC
Source organism: Gammaproteobacteria bacterium (assembly GCA_050740915.1). GTDB lineage: Bacteria > Pseudomonadota > Gammaproteobacteria > JBOHHR01 > JBOHHR01 > JBOHHR01. Next base: position 9,385 of record JBOIEG010000156.1, read on the forward strand.
CTCCTCGCAGGCTGGATGCTTTGGGTCGGCGGTACCGTACTGGTTAATGCAGAGCCCCTGGCGCTGGCGATCTGGAGTTTCGAAAACAACTCCCTGACCGCAAGCAAAAATGTCGATCACTTTCAGCAAACGCTGCCCGATCTCCTGGTGGCGGATCTCAGTCGTTACCCGGCGCTTCAAATCGTGGAGCGCCAAAATCTGCTGAAGGCCTTGGAGGAGCAGAAGCTCGGTGCGAGTGGGTTAGTCGCGGAGGAAGACCGGTTGAAACTTGGCCGAATCGTGGGCGCGTCCGCTATGGTGTTTGGCAGTTATGTGGTCGTGGATGATCAAATTCGCATCGATATCCGTTTAGTGGAAGTGGAGACGTCACTGACCAAGTTTTCGAAAGACACGACCACTTCCCTGGCTTCAGTGGAGACAGAAATGCGAAAGGTAGCTGAAGACCTAGGGGAAAAATTGGCGAGGCCTTAGCTCCGTTAGAGTGTAGGGAGTTCTGTGGGGGGGCTGCCACGAACCCTCCGGTCCGGGCCGCGCACCGAGGCTATTACCTCGCCCGCTCATTACCTCATCAGGGGGGAGCAAGCTGCAAAAAATTCGCGGTGAATGTAAACCGTACTGGCAAACCCGAAGGCCGCTACTAAGACCCCTGCTGAGTTGAAGACGAACCCCATTGCGCAAGACCCTCCCAGACCCGTGTCCATCGTCACCGTAGTCAATCCATGAGTCGCTGTGCATAGCATCCCCCTTCCGTGGCGGCCAACGCCTCGTCTTCGAGGGGAGTGGGAGCAGTTCCTCGTAGCCCGGCGAGGGCATGGAAGTCAGCCGCCATAGCCGGGGCGGTCGACAGCGCGACGGCCAACGCACTAACTAACAACGTGTTTTTGATTTTTATCATTGTACTTCTCCTAAATCAATGCCGAGTTGAGATCCGTGACTGAATCTCATTCGGTGGTTGCCTAGCACTTCATTCGATTGGCCTAGTTCGCGCTTCTCGGGACGCCGCGGGCTATCGGTTCAATCGCCCTCAACAGGCATCCCCTTAGTCGGTTGGAGCTTATCATAGGTGGGAGCGAGGCGTCAGGCCCTAAACTGCGGAGTGAATTTTTTCACAAGTTACGAAAAAAGCCTCCTCCGCAGAATTTGTGGGTACTGATCTGAGGCGTATTTATGCATCTGATTCATTACTTGGAATAAAGTTACGTTCTATAGGTCCGAAATTTTGGGTATCAAAAAATCTGTTGGG
>JBOIEG010000157.1:0-7610 GCA_050740915.1 Gammaproteobacteria bacterium
GATCATGGCAGGTATGCTTAGCGAATTTAGCGCCTCAAAGCTTATGAAAAAATCTACTGCGCTCGGAACCTCACGTTCCGGCGGTGCTCGGAATCCTCATGTATTTCACCCTATACACTCCGGGTCCTGCGCTCCGGCGGAACGCGACTTTCCTTCGCTCGCGACGATTTTTTCACAAGCTCTCAGTTTTCCTATCCGCCGCCAATCGCGCGCACGATTTCGACCAGGTCTCCTTCCCTCAGCGGGTGTTCGTTATATTGACTGCGTGGGACGATCTCACCGTTGATCTCCACGGCGATGCGGCCCCCACAGGTCAAAGTATCCAGCAGCGACCGGACGTCGCAGTGCTCCCGCAAGTCCAGGGCTTCTCCGTTAACGGTGATCCTCACAGCCGCCGATACTCATAGAACGATTTCGAAGGAGACATTTTAACTCAACCGCACGATTTTGCCCTCCCGAGCAATTTCGCAGCGCAGTGGCGAATCGCGCTCATGAACGATCTGCAGGGCATGGTTATGAATGCTTTCTATCACCTTATCCGTATAAGTTGGGTCGTGATGAAACAAATAAAGCGTCTTAACTTCCGCATCGATCGCGGCATTGACTGTGTCCACGTAGCAAGAGTGCCCCCAACCGCGTTTGCTTTCATAGTCTTCGGGCGTGTATTGAGCGTCATGAATGAGGATGTCCGCCCCTCTTAGCAGCCCAAGTTCTCGATTGCGGGCCTCGGATTTCATTTGTTCCAGGAGGGCGTGCTCTTGTGCGTCAAACTCCGAATAGCGTTGTTCTATGCTCCTGGAAAGAAAGGTGAATTCGTTGTCCGGAGCGTACACGATGACTTTTCCGTCCACGTGGATACGATAGGCGAAGGTGACGCCTGGATGATGCACGTTCTGATAAGAGATCCCTATTGGGCCAAACTGAAAATGATTGTTTGGCATCTCAACAAAGCGCACTTTAGCCATCCAACCCGCTGGCTCGACTGGGAAATACGGAGCCTTCATCATTTGCGATATTGTTTTTTCTATTGCTTTCTTGCTTCCTCCGGGGCCGAAAAACAGCAGCTCACAGTCAGATCGGAAGGCGGGTTCGAAGAAAGGAAGGCCACAGATATGATCCCAGTGATAGTGGGAAAAGAGAATCATAAACTTATTGGGTAAGCCCTTAGCATCTAAGGCCTTACCTAAAGGAATGAGCCCGGTACCCGCGTCACAAACCAGAAGATGGCTGTCCGCCTGGACTTCCACGCACGAAGTATTCCCTCCCACGCCTAGCTGTGAACTGTACGGGGCAGCGTAGGAACCGCGCACACCCCAGAAGCGGATATACGCTTCACCCGTGGGATATTTTTTTTGGCTCGCCCCCATGGGATTTTGCAAACTTGAGGATCAGATCGTGCGCCGTCCTGGGGCTTATGGGTTTTACTACAAACTCCAAGACACCCAGGTGTTGCGCGATTAACCGGTCCTGAGCGTAATCTTTGGTCGTGATCATCACCATTGGAGTATCGCAGTGCAGGGCGGTTTTTCGCAGTTCTTGCAAGAAAGTCAAACCATCCTTGTCCGGCAGCATGATATCCATTACCACCAGGTCTGGCTTGAATCTGTTCAAAAGGGCCATCGCCGCGGAGGCGCTTGAAAACAGTTTAAGCTCTACGCCGAGATCTACGCTAGTAGATTGAAAAATCTCCTTTACGACTGCGCTCTCGTCGACGACAACGACAGCACATGGCAAAAGATCAATGCTGCCTAACGGAGCGGTTTGCTGCAATGTTGGCCTCACTTTTTCAAACCGATGAATATTACCAAAGTGTAACGTAGTTAAACCCTCTAAAGGTTCACAAAAACTGAATGCATATCCACGGGCGGAAGGGGGATCTGCGATGTTACGCTGCAACGCAACACAAGCATACTCTACGTGCCAGTGAGGCGCTTGCTTACAAGCATGCCCCGATTCATGATGATTGTCTAGGTCACTAGACGTTGCTAAACAACGATCAGGGCGCAAGGCGGCTGTTTTATGTATCCTCGTTTTGTGTAACCATAAAAATTGCACACCGACGTACCCTATGCTCCTTGGATCCTAAGCTGGCTATCGAGTATTGGGCGCGCTATTTGACGCAACCTTGAAAAGGAGGCGACGTTACACCACCGCAGGGTGGTCTAATTGCCTCGGACACGTCCAGTGTTGTTCGACAGCAACACTTACGTCAAAGGGAACAATGATGATATTCGCTTCGCTTAGAAAGTGGTTGTGGGAAATTACCACAGAGTGGCTCACAGAGGACAAAGATTCGGGTGAAACACCGTTTTGTGATTTCGAACGGTTAAGTTACGAGATCCGACCTTCCGATGTGCTGCTCGTGGAAGGCCGCTCTCGGGTAAGCGAAATCATCAAGATCGTCACCCAAAATTCATGGACTCACACCGCGCTGTACATCGGGCGTCTTCACGATATTGATAGCCCTGCACTTCGGGAGCGCATTTCGAAATTCTATAAGGGAGATGCAGGTGCCCAGCTGATCATTGAGGCACTTCTGGGGCGCGGAACGGTGGTGACGCCTTTGACATTCTATAAAGATTTCCACATGCGCATTTGCCGCCCCACCCATATATCGCGCCAGGACGCCCAACAGGTGATCAGTGTTGCAGTGCAACGTTTGGGCTATGGTTACGATGTGAGACAGCTATTAGACCTCGCGAGATTTATGTTTCCTTATGGCTTGCTTCCTCGTCGCTGGCGATCGAGCCTGTTTGCGCACAATGCAGGCGATCCTACGCGCTGTATTTGCTCCACGATGATGGTGGAGGCTTTTCAATCGGTGCATTATCCGGTTTTGCCTGTGGTGCGCCAGGCAGAGAGTGGAGACACAAAGCTCTACAAGCGAAATCCTCGGCTGCATACCCCTAAGGACTTCGACTACTCCCCCTACTTTGACATCATAAAGTATCCCTTTATGGGTGCGGAGAACTTGGCCATCTATCGTCAGCTGCCGTGGAGCGGGGATGGGATTGTCCTAAATGATTCGAAAGATAATCGCTCGACCTCTTCGACGGATGATAAACTTGTTGGCACACGCTAGCCACCACATGTCAGTTATGGCCAGCTTTATGCCCCCATCGATTAAGAGGGAAAGAGGTAACTGTTTGACAAATGGCGCAAAGCGAAAATCGCGTTTTTGTCTGCGATTCGAAAAATTCCACAGATGGAATTGAAGTGTCCTAATATTTAGGGGTCTTGATGCGGGTGTAGTTCAATGGTAGAACATCAGCTTCCCAAGCTGAGAACAAGGGTTCGATTCCCTTCACCCGCTCCCGATAACTCCCTACAGGGGTACCCAAAATCTGGGGCCACGAGAGAAATACTAACTTGGAACAAGGCAGCTGCGGATAGCAGCAGCGCGGAGAAAAGATCGCTTGGCTGTAATCGATGCCTCGTTGAAGAGGGTGGGAGGAAATAAACGTATGAAAGCGCGTTTCCGAGGCTTCCTACCCGTGGTGGTGGATGTAGAGACCGCGGGGTTTGATGCCAAGCGCGATGCCCTGCTTGAGATTGCAGCGGTCTTGCTGCATGTGGATGATAGCGGGCGCTGGGATCGCGAGCACACCATCGCGCGCCACGTTCAACCTTTTCCGGGTGCTAATCTGGACCGCGCAGCTTTGGAGTTTAACCGCATTGACCCCTACCATCCCTTTCGCTTCGCGGTGTCAGAGAAAGAAGCGCTAGAGGTGATTTTTGCAGAAGTGCGCCAGCAAGTCGTCCAGTATGCTTGCAGCCGCGCGATCTTGGTCGGGCACAACCCTGCTTTCGATCTGGCTTTTATCAAGGCGGCGGCTAACCGCACCCGTATCAAACGCAATCCGTTTCACTCCTTTAGCACCTTCGACACGGCTTCGCTTGCAGGTCTGGTGTATGGGCAAACCGTGCTCTCGCGCGCTGTGCAGGCCGCCGGTTTGAAATGGGAGGAAGGTGAGGCGCACTCGGCGATCTACGACGCGGAGCGCACCGCCGATCTGTTTTGTGCCATCGTCAATCGATGGGATGAGGTATGCGGCCTGCGTTCCCGGCCCCGCGAGGTCTCGGATGAGGCACTGCCTTCTACGAATATAAGCTCTCCCTAACGCAATTTATCGCCACGAAACGCCGCAAGCCGCTCCCGCCACAGCATCGCACGTTCCAGGATCGCGGTCTTATCTAAGGTAAGCAACGCGCGTTCACGCACTACCTGTCGCCCCGCTATCCAAACGTGGCTTACCTTGTCTCTGCCGGCGGCATAAATGAGCTGTGATAGGGGATCGTATAAGGGCTGTGTTTCGATGTCACCGAGATCGACTGCCACAATATCGGCCGCCTTTCCCGGCCTGAGCGAACCGATGAGCGAGTCCAATCCCAGGGCACGCGCCCCATTCAAGGTAGCCATGGTCAGCACCGTGTGTGCATCGAGTGCGCTAGCATCACCCGCGACTGCTTTGCCGAGCAGCGCGGCCACCCGCATCTCGCCAAACATATCGAGATCATTGTTACTGGCTGGCCCGTCGGTTCCGAGGGCAACGCCAACCCCGCGTCGTGTCAATGTGGCAACCGGACAGAAACCGCTGGCGAGCTTGAGATTCGATTCGGGGCAATGAACAACGTACACGCCATAGCGTGCGAGGGTGGCGATTTCTTCATCGCGTAACTGGGTGGCATGCACCGCCAGCAGCCGGGGCGAGAGTAGCCCTAACCGCGACAAGCGTTGCAGAGGGCGCTCGCTCGTGCGCGCTACCGCGTTCTTGACCTCATCTTCGGTTTCGTGGACATGCATGTGGATAGGCAGGTCCAGCTCCTCCGCCAAGGCCCGAACCCGCACCAAGATCTCGTCTGAGACGCTATAGGGTGCATGCGGAGCGAGAGCGATACTTACCAAGGGGTGATCGCGAAAGCGGTCGTGGACCGCTTCACCTTTACGGAAATAGTCTTGCGCGTCGGTGGCCCATGGGGAGGGAAAATCGATGAGGATAATGCCCACACAGGCCCGGATCCCTGTCTCGGAGGCGACTCGAGCCGTCTCGTCCGGGAAGAAATACATATCGTTAAAGCACGTGGTCCCCCCCCGCAGCATCTCCGCAACGGCGTGTAAGGCGCCGTCGCGCACAAACTCCGCGCTGACCCATTTTTGCTCTGCCGGCCAAACATGCTCGTTAAGCCATTCCATTAAAGGCAGATCATCGGCGATGCCGCGAAACAAGCTCATGGCGGCATGGGTGTGTGCATTGATGAGGCCGGGGATCAGCGCGTGGTGGGGCAGATGGTAAGTCTCGCGCGCCTGGAATACCTCACGCGTTTGTTTTGTGGGAACGATGTCCACCACCTTTGTGCCAGCCATCGCGAGGCTGTGGTGGTGCAGGACTTCGCGCGGTTCCACCGGGATCACCCAGCGCGCGTGAACAAGAGTGTCGACTTGCATGAGAAGGCGGAACAAATGCTTGGCGGCTCATTATAGGTGTGTGTCTGCGCCGGGTATAGGATCTCAGAGCTTGTGAAAAAATCTGCTGCGCTCGGGATCTCGTGTTCCGGCGGTGCTCGGAATCCTCATGTATTTCAATATACACTCCGGTTCCTGCGCTCCGGCGGAACACGACCTCCCTTCGCTCGCGACGATTTTTTCACAAGCTCCCACTTTGCTAAAGGAGGTAAACAATGCCGGATATCAACACCCCTGACTCGGTCCGGGCCATGCATTGGCGTGACAATGGTTTGGAATTGCTCGACCAACGCAAGCTCCCTGGAGAAGTCAGCTATCTTCGCTTGAGCAGCGCCGACGAAGTCGCCTGTGCGATCCAAGATATGGTTGTTCGCGGCGCCCCGGCGATAGGGATCACGGCCGCTTATGGGGTAGCGCTCGCGGGGCGGGAGACGTATGCCAAGGCCGGGGAGCACTGGCGCGAAGCAGTGAAATCGGCGCTGGAGCAGTTGGCGCGCGCCCGTCCCACAGCAGTGAACCTGTGCTGGGCTTTATCGCGCATGTGCGCTTTATTCGCCGATATCCATGGCGATCCAACGCCGGTGCTGCTTGCAGAGGCAGCCGCGATTCACCACGAAGATCTCACCGCAAATCGGCGCATGGGCGAGCTGGGGGCTTCTTTGATTGGACTCGGTGCGCGGATTCTTACGCACTGCAATACAGGGTCGCTTGCCACCGGGGGTTTCGGTACGGCCCTCGGTGTCATCCGAGCCGCGCGCGCCAAAGGGAGGATCGCGAAAGTCTATGCGACCGAGACCCGGCCGTGGCTGCAAGGGGCCAGGCTCACGGCCTGGGAATTAGCGCAAGACGGGATCCCGGTTTCCTTGCTCGCCGACGGCGCCGCTGCCTACTTAATGAAACGCGCCGCCATTGGCTGGGTCATCGTGGGAGCCGACCGCATCGCGGCCAACGGGGATGTGGCCAACAAGATAGGCACCTATGCCTTGGCGCTGGCCGCACGGGCGCATGGTGTGCGATTCATGGTCGTCGCCCCTTCAAGCACCGTGGACATGCACACCCCCAGCGGGGAGGCGATTCACATCGAACAACGCCCGGCGAGCGAGATCCTGAGGTTCAATGGCATTCCAGTAGCAGCTGAAGGCGCGGATGCCTGGAACCCGGTGTTCGATGTTACCCCTTCGCAGTTAATCGACGTTATCGTCACCGAACAAGGGTTGGTGCACCAGCCGGGTGCAGAGGGCATGGCTCGGCTAATGAGTCGAGGGTAAAACCTCACCCACCCATAGCCCCATGAACTCCTTCACCGGCATCGCCTCGAAGGCTTCTCCCTGGGTGAAAAAAGCGGCTAGTCTTTCGCAACGCCCAGGGGCAAAATGCCCAGCCAAGTTGGTTTGAAACTTCTGCACTAGATGGGGCAGCGATTCCTCGCGCCGACGCCGATGCCCGAGCGGATATTCAATGGTGCACGATTTCTTAGAGCCATCCGTGAATCGTATGGTCACACCGTTTGCGATCGAGCGCTTATCGGGATCTAGATAGTCTAGGCTGAAGCGTGGCTCTTCGATCACCTGCATGCGCTCGCGTAGACCATCGATGTGCGGATCGTAGGCTGTGTCGTCCTCGTAGTGCAGTGATTTCAACTCACCGCACAACAACGCCACGGCCACTATATATTGTATGCAATGATCGCGATCGGCCGGGTTGTGCAGGGGCCCGGATTTGTTAATGATGCGCATCGCCGGAGCTTGTGTCGTGAGAACGATGTGCTTGATCTGATCGAGCCGATGCTTCACCCGGCCGTGCAGTTGGATGGCACATTCGGCAGCGGTTTGAGCGTGAAATTCGGCCGGATAGCTCACCTTAAATAAAATGTTCTCGACCACATAAGAATCCAGTGGCCGGGCGAGAGTAAGCGGCTTGCCCTGGAATAACACATCGTACAACCCCCAACGAGGGGCGGATAAACCCTGCGGGTAGCCCATCTCGCCGGCTGTTGCCATGAGAGCTAAGCGCGCGCCGCGAGCCGTCGCGTCACCGGCAGCCCAGGACTTACGCCAGCCCGTGTTAGGGGCATGGCGGTAGGTGCGCAGCGCGCCGCCGTCAAGGAAGGCGTTAGAGAGGGCGTTTATGATCTCCTGGCGTCCCC
>JBOIEG010000158.1:0-7484 GCA_050740915.1 Gammaproteobacteria bacterium
GCCCAACAGATTTTTTGATACCCAAAATTTCGGACCTATAGAACGTAACTTTATTCCAAGTAATGAATCAGATGCATAAATACGCCTCAGATCAGTACCCACAAATTCTGCGGAGGAGGCATAAATAAAAACCCTCCAAAAGCGATTTAGGGTTTTCTCTTGTTCGAACGGGCCCAGCGGCGTAAACGTTCCGGGCGAGGTTGGATTGCGGGGGAGTTACTCGAAAATGCCGAAACAGCTCGCTCTTACGTGTCTCGGGATTTTTATCACGTACCCGGCCCTAGGCGCGGGACTTGACCCGATACGGGTGGCACGCTACTCCGCCATCGCGCCGGGCCCCTCTGCCGAGCAAGTCGATCTTTTTACACTCCCCGTTCACACAGAATTCCCTTTCTCCATACAGACCGTTGGTGGCGCGCTTGAGCATGTGCTGACGCCGAGCGGCTACCGGCTCGCGAGTATACCCGCTTCCTGCCCCTCACTCCCAGCGCTCTTGGCTTGGCCCTTACCAGCGGTGCACCGGCGGCTGGGTCCGATGCGCCTCGATGAGGCGCTCAAGACCTTGGCCGGACCTGCCCATTACCTGGTCGTCGATCCGGTGCACCGGCTGGTCTCTTTTGAGCTCCGCGAGGAGTACCAGGCGCTAGTGGGAGCCGGAATACCGGGGAGGCCGGGGTCCTCCTCTACCGCCGATCTGATCGAATCGAACTCGGCGGAACGAACAGTGCTTGAGCCGCCGCCTGCACCGGCGCCCGAGCTGAGCGCTCTCGCTGGCGGATTCGGGGCCATTTCGACTTCCGACGGCACTCACGGCACTGAACGCATTGGCCCAATCGAAGAGGGCACAAAGCTCTGGACGATTGCGGTCGACCTCCGTGAGAGCTTCAATGCTTCAGCCGAGCAAGTCATGGTGGCGCTTTTCGAGGCGAACTCCGGGAGTTTCTGCTATCGCAATCTCAACTGCCTCAAAGCCGGCGCCTATCTCGATCTGCCCACGGCAAACGGCGTAGCCACGACCACCCCTTCGGACGCCCGCCGTGTCCTCCAAAGTCATTTTAGAGCGTGGCGCCAGCGCGGCCGTTCCGATGCGGTTGCGGACGCCACGCGAAAGGAGGTTATGGCCCCGTGACGTGCATCCGATCGATCCTTCTCATGGCATTAGCCGCTTCGGGTTGCACCACCTCGCCGGTCCAAGAGGAGCCGGCTCCGGTTCCCGCGACAGCAGTGCCAAGCTCACTGCCCTGTCACGACCACGATCATTTAGTCCGTGATTTAACCATGCCCTGGAGCCTGCGCACGTATGTCATTGGCCCATGCCCGGGCGCGGGGTCACCCGCCGTGAGCACCGGACCTACGGTGCCTGCCTCTGTCGAGCGCTCGGCAAGCGAGAAGCCCGCACCGTGATCCGCTTCCTCGCCTCTTTGGTTCGCACCACTTTTCTCACCGGGCTTGCCACTGTCGCTTTCGCGGTGAGCGCGGAACCACCCGGGACAACCCAGGCAGGGCAGACGCCCATCCAGCGGTCTATATCGAGCGTAAGCATAGCCGAGCAGGCGAGCCGCTGGGGACTTACCCTCAAGGACTGGAGCCGTTACCAGCGCCTGATGCAAGGCCCGCGCGGGATCTGGAGCCCAAACCTCGACCCCGTGACCGCCTTAGGGGTGCATGCCGAAAGCGATGCCGAGCGCAGGCGCTATGCGGAGATCTTGGTGCGGCTCGAACGGGAGCGCTGGGAGCGCGAGCTCGCCTTTGAGAAGGTGGTGCAACAAGTCAAGCGCGACCTCTACCCCAACGAGCCGCTCTTAGATCCCGAATGGGTGAAGGCGCTCATCGAAGCCCGCACCCGCGAGCCGCCTTATCGTTCGGGTGACCGCTTGTTGCTGTTCGTCAATCTGGAATGCCATGCCTGCGATCGGCTGGCCCAGCATCTCGCCGCCGAGGTACAGAGTCTGCCGGGACTGCAACTGGACGTGTTCGCGGTCGGGCGCGTGCGGGATGAGGACATCCAGGGGTGGGCGGCCAAGCTCAAGCTCCCCGAGCCCCTAGTGAGTCAGGGCCGACTGAGCCTGAATCACGACAACGATACGCTAAATACCTTGACGCGCGATCCCACCCTCACCGTGCCCGTGCTGATCCGAGCGCGGGGTGAGGCCTACGAGATGCTGCCCGCCGATCCGATCGTTCTTGCGCGCTGGACTGCCGAGGGATGAGAGTACTCTTGGCCCTAAGTTGCACGTGCCTCGCCGCCATCGCGGCGACCGCTCACAGCGGGCAAACCATCCCAAGCGCCTACCGGCAGATCGCCGCCGACTATCGATTGGCCCCGGCGATCCTGTACGCCACGGCCTTGACCGCGAGCGGCCGGTCCTTGAGCGGCCGAGGTGTCCAGCCCTGGCCTTGGACGCTCGGCATCGCGGGCCGCCGTCACTACTATCCCACGCACGCCGCCGCGCATCGGGCGCTTCAAGCCCAAATCGCACGCGGCTTCGAGGTCCGCATCGGATTGATGGGCCTGTCCTGGGACCGCTATCGGGCCGAGGCTCGAAACCCCTGGGCCGCGCTCGATCCCCATACCAATTTGCGGCTCGCTGCGGCACGACTCGCACCACACCTCTCCCATCGAGGTTATTCCAAGCGCATCCCGGCATCAGGCAACCCGGTACTCGAGAAGCTCGTCGCCGAGCTTGCCCCGCGCTACGCGCTCGATGCCAAGTTGGTGCGGGAAGTCGTGGCCCACGAATCGGATTATAACCCCCGTGCAGAAAGTCCCAAAGGGGCACAAGGGCTGATGCAGCTCATGCCCGCAACCGCCACGCGCTTTGGTGTCGAGAACGTGTGGGAGCCCGTGGACAACCTTCACGGAGGCATGCGTTATCTCGCCTGGCTCCTCACGTATTACCGGGGCGATCTCGCGCGCGTGCTCGCCGCCTACAATGCGGGCGAGGCCGCCGTTGACCAGTACGGAGGCATTCCGCCCTATGCCGAGACCCGCGCCTATGTGGCGCAGATCCTCGCCCGTTACGGGCGCCGCACCCACCGCTACCGGGCCGCGCTGGCGGAGGCGTCTTCATGAGGAGGGTTCCCCTCGTTCTGGCCTTAGGCTTAAGCGCAAGCCTTCCCGGCGCCGCGCTCGAGGTGATCCGGGATGCGGGCGGTGAGCCGATTGGTCCTTATCTGGCGCGCTTGGCGCCTCGAGACGTCCGTGCGATTCGACCCGTCGGCGCTCCTAACGCTGGATTTGATCGCACCTACAGCCTGAAACAGCACTTGCCCATTCGTTCCCCGAGTCTCACTCCCGGACCCGTTGAGGCACGCCAACTGTCGACCCGGTTCCTACAGCCTCTGTTTCTCGTGGGCGCTGATAAGGAGTCGCTCCAATGGCTGGAAGCCAACCGCGAGCGCCTGAAGCAGTTGCGCGCGATTGGGATGCTGGTTCAGGCGGAAACCGAGGCCGAGCTCAAGGCTGCGATGGCGGTGGCTCAAGGCCTGCCGCTCATCCCGGCCTCGGGCGAGGCCTTCGCCACGGCGCTCGGGATCCGCCACTACCCGGTGCTGATCACCCGTGAAGGTATCGAGCCGTGACGAGCCGCTATCCGATCGAAGCGCTGTTGCGGCCGCCGGTCGAGTTTGTCTCGGTGGCGGTCGCCAGTACGGCCGCCTGGCTCGCGTGGAGCGCTCCCGCGCTTTGGATGACCACGGCGCCTGTCGCCCAGGGTGCGGCGGTGGGACTTCTGTGTATCGCGGCCGTGCGTTTACGGCAAGGACTGCGCGTGGAGCGCTTCCAGCGCAATCTGCGCCGCTTGCCGGACTATCGGTTGAAACCCGCGCAGATCCCGGTGAGCGCCACCCGGCTCTTCTTAGGAACCGGCTTCCGCTGGACGCAGCTCCACACCCAGAGGCTCGCCGATACCCGGCAGCCCGAGGCGCAGCGGTATGTTGCGCTGGGGCGGTCGTATCGCTGGGCCAGGCGCCTGGAGACAGCCTGCGAGCAGCACCGACTGCTCTACCCGTTGGCCAGGGTGATCTCAACGCGTGCGTGGTGGAATCCGCTCGCACCCCTGCCTCCCGTCGGCGGCGATCCGGCGTTGCACGGGGTCGAGCCCGAGGAAGGGCCCGTTTATATGCCGCTCGTCGACCGCGCCGGCCATACCTTGGTGCTCGGCACCACCCGTGTGGGCAAGACCCGCTTGGGCGAGGTCTTGATCACCCAAGACATCCACCGGGGGGAGGTGGTGATCGTCTTCGATCCCAAGGGGGATCCCGAGCTCGTGAAGCGCGTGTTCACGGAAGCCAAGCGCGCTGGGCGGGAGCGGGACCTCACCTTCTTCCACCTCGGCTTCCCGGAGGTGAGCGCCCGCTACAACGCGGTGGGGGAGTTCGCGCGCATCACCGAGGTCGCGACTCGCATCGCGAACCAGCTTCCCTCCGAAGGGAACAGCGCCGCCTTCCGAGAATTCGCCTGGCGGTTTGTGAACATCATCGCCCGCGCCTTGGTGGCGCTGGGGCGGCGGCCCGATTACCACCAGATCCGCCAGCACATCACCGACATCGAGCCGCTTTTTGTCGAGTACACACGGGATTATCTCCGCCATCACGGCCCCAACGAGTGGGCGAATGCGGTCGCGGCGCTGCGGCTCGATGAGCGGCAGATGGCGCAGACCTTTCGCGGGCGCGGTGCGGAGGCGATCCGGCTCTATCATTACGTGGTGGAGGCTGGTATCCACGAGCCTGTGCTCGATGGCCTCGTCTCGGCGATCAAGTACGACCGCACCTACTTCGACAAGATCGTGGCCAGCGTCGGACCGCTCATGGAGAAACTGACGAGTGGCAAGGTCGCCGAGCTCATTTTCCCCGACTATTTCGATCTCGAAGATCCGAGACCCCTCTTCGACTGGCTGCAAGTGATCCGCAAGCGCGGGATCGTCTACGTGGGGCTTGATGCGCTCTCGGATACCACCGTGGCCGCGGCCGTCGGCAACTCGATGTTCGCCGATCTCACCAGTGTGGCGGGACGACTGTACAAACATGGCCCGAGCCAAGGATTACCCGCCCTTCCGAACGTTGATAAACCGCCGCGCATCGCGGTCCATGCCGATGAGTTCAACGAGCTCATTGGGGATGAGTTCGTGCCTTTGCTGAACAAAGCCGGGGGCGCCGGCTTTCAGGTCACCTGCTACACCCAGACCTGGTCCGATATCGAGGCGCGGCTCGAGAGCCGCGCCAAAGCCAATCAGGTGGCCGGCAACCTCAACACCCTCATCGTGCTGCGGGTGCTCGATGAAGCCACCGCCACCCTGCTGACCGAGAAACTTCCCGAGGTCGAGGTGCGCGCGGTGAAGACCCGCTCGGGGGCGACCGATTCAAGCCTTCCCGAGATCGCGGTCGATTTCGTCTCGACCAGCGTGGACGATGTGGCCACCCAACGGGTGCCGCTCTTGACACCCGCCGATCTCATCAGTCTTCCCAAAGGCCAAGCGTTCGCGCTCCTGGAAGGCGGCCAGCTCTACAAGCTCCGGCTGCCGCTCATCGAAGACCCGAACGACTCTGCGATGCCCCCGACACTGCAAGCGGCGCTAGAGGAGATGACCCGGCGCCATACGAGCGCGGCAGGGTGGTGGAGGGACTGACCGATGGCCCGCCAAGCCCAAGCACCCGCACCCCAACGCGCCGCCGAGCCCGGTGTGATCGCGGGTGCGTTCCTTACGGTCTGCAAGGTGCTCGGCTGGCTGGTCCTGGGGCTGGTATTCTCGATCCTGGTGGAGTGGCTGGGGCTCACCTTCTGGTGGTCCGAGGAAGGCATACGCCACAGCCGCCGGATGCTGGAGGCCGAGGCTCGGGTATGTGCAGGAAACGGTGCCCCAGAGTCTCCTGACCCGCGATCCGGCGGGCTTTGCACGCCGCATCGCGGATGGATTTTATTACTACGGGTTTGAGGTGACCGGGATCGCGACCGGGGTCCAGCGCTTGAATACTACTCGCCCCACGGACTCGACCCTGCTCGTGCTCTCCCGCGCGATCTACACGTCCGTATCGACCTACCTCATCGCCGCCATCACCATCACCCAGGTCTATGCCCTGCGGCTCGCGGTGCTGCTGTTGGCGATGCCGGTGTTCGTGCTGGCAGGCCTCGTCGGCTTGACCGACGGGCTCATCGAGCGCGACCGCCGCCGCTTCGGGGGCGCGCGGGAGACGGGATTCGTCTACCACCACGCCAAGAGGCTGGTGGCGCCCAGTGTGGGCACGGCCTGGGTGCTCTACCTCGCCTGGCCTGCGAGCATCCACCCGAATCGCATCATTCTACCCGCTGCCGGACTCTTTGGGCTCGCCCTCGCGGTGTTCGCCGCCACCTTCAAGAAACACATCTAGGGGGACCACCCTATGCGCCGATACAGTCTCTTGATCGCTATCCTCTTACTCCTCGGGATCACTGCGGTCGAGGCCGATCAGGCGAGCGAGCGCGGGCAGCTCGCTCGCCTCGCCCATGAGCTCGAAGCCTTGCAACCGCTCGTCGATGCGGCGGAAGCCCAGGCCGACTACCCCGCGCGGATCCGCTTCCAGTACCCCTGGCTCCGGCAGGATCTGGACAAGGTGCGGCAAGGGATCTTGGAACATCTCCAGGCCCCCCAAGGCGAGCCCAGGCAAATCCCCCCGCTCGCCGGAGATTACCGGAGGTAACGCATGCCCGAGTTTGCCCTAGGGGCGGGTTTCGAGGCCTCCACGCTCCTCAACCTCATTGCGAGCCTCACGGCGGCCATCGCCATCGTCTGGGCCGCCTGGGTGGGGTTTGGGCAGTTCGAGTCCTGGGCCGGGGGGCGAGGGAGTAGCTTCCTCGACGCGAGCCTCTACATCGGGCGGGGATTGGTGCTGCTGCTTCTGCTGCTCTTTTTTATCCGTTAAACCGAAAGGGGATCTCGACATGAATCGCACCTCATTGAAACCACAGGCCTCCTCCGCGGGCCTCAAGCGGGCAACCGCGGCCCAAGACCTCTGGCGGGTCACGGCCATGGCTGTACTCATCTTTGGCCTCTTCTGGGTCGCAACCGGGGCCTGGGCCGAGCTCCCGCCTGCCCCCGCGGCCCCGGGCGGGGCCTCGGGCTCGGACTTCATCGACTTCTTCCAGGGCTACGCCGGGCAGGCGGTGGCCACGATCATTCTCATCGTCGGCGCCATCACCTTCATTGTGGTCGCCTGGCTCGCCATCGAGGCCTTGATGGACGCCGTCTCGGGCAAAGGCTCCTGGGCCAGTGTGATCGTGCTGGGTTTAGTTGGAGCGGGTGTGTTGGTGTTCGATCTGTTTCTCCTCAACACCGCCAACACCGTCTTCACAGGGATCATCTAAACCGTGGCCACCACCCTCCTCGCCGAGCGGCTCAATACGGAGCCTCCGGTGTCGCGGGGCTGCTCCGTGATCGAGATCTTGGCCATTCTGAGTGGCGCCGTGGGGCTCTTCTTGCCTCTGGGCGGGGTGATCGGCTGGTGGCAGG
>JBOIEG010000159.1:0-5954 GCA_050740915.1 Gammaproteobacteria bacterium
GAGGACATCATCAAGAAGATCGAGCGGGCGCGGGTCAAGATGGAGCAGATCAAGCCCGGATCCACCCTGCCTCGAGGGAAAAAGAAGGCGGCTTAACTGTAAAGTTATTTAAGGGACACTACACTAGCATGATGAACGGAAAGGATCGCCGGCATCGTGCACCAGCCGGAGACAGAACATCGCTTGACGATGGAGGGATCCGTACGTTGCGCGTAGTCTGGTTGACGACCTTGCGCAATTCCTGTTTTGAACCGTCGATAACAGGGATCCTTTAAGGGCGCTTCGATTAATTCGGAGTGCCAGGCCACACAGCGACGTGAGGACATTGGTAACGATATTGACCCATGGAGCAAAGCAAAAACCACGCTTTTTGCTTTGCGATTCGATAAATGGCAGGGGAAGCAATTTATCGAAGTGCCTTTAAGCTGGCCGATAGGTAATTGACTACGGAGTGTTGGGAGCCATGATCGAACGCGCGTTGTTAAGCGTTTCAGACAAAACCGGCATCGTAGAACTGGCGCGCGGGCTAAACGCGCGAGGCATCGAGATCCTGTCGACCGGAGGCACCGCGCGTTTACTGGAGGACAACGCCATTCCGGTGAGGGAAGTATCCGACTGCACAGGGTTCCCCGAGATCATGGGCGGCAGGGTGAAGAGCTTACATCCCAAAATCCACGGCGGCATATTGGGCAGACGCGGGGTCGATGATGGGGTGATGAAACAGCACGGGATCCCGGCGATAGACCTTGTTGTCGTCAACCTCTATCCTTTTGAAGCAACGGTAGCACGAGCGGACTGTAGCCCCGAACAAGCCGTTGAGATGATCGATATCGGGGGGCCCGTCTTATTGCGGGCCGGGGGGAAAAACAACGCCCATGTCACGGTGGTGGTCGACCCGGCCGACTATGCCATGCTGCTGGAGGAAATTGCCGCCAACGGCGGCGACACCGATCCGGAGTTCCGTTATGCGCTGGCCGCCAAGGCGTTCGAATACACCGCGGCTTACGATGCCCTTGTCGGCAACTACCTGCGCCAGCAGAACCTAGGCGGACAGAGCGTGTTTCCGAGCACCTATGTCGCGCAATTCACGAAGCGCGAAGAGCTGCGCTATGGTGAGAATCCACACCAGCGTGCCGCGTTTTACGTGACCAAGGACCCCCCGATCGGAAGCGTGGTGAGCGCCCACCAGGTGCAGGGCAAGGCCTTGTCCTTTAACAATATCGGCGACACCGACGCCGCCTTGGAGTGCGCCTGGTCCTTTGACGAGCCGGTCTGCGTGATCGTCAAGCACGCTAACCCCTGTGGGGTGGCTTTGAGTGGATCGCCGTTGTCGGCTTACGAGTTAGCCTATACCTGCGATCCTACCTCGGCTTTTGGTGGTGTCATCGCTTTTAATCGAGCCCTGGACGAGGACACCACGCGGGCTATTCTCGAGCGCCAATTCGTGGAGGTCATTGCTGCACCCAGCGTCACCCCCGAGGCCTTGCTCGCACTTGGCGAGAAACCGCAGATCAGGGTGTTGGCGGTGGGCCAGCGGTTGCTGGCACCCCAGCCTGCACTGACCTTGCAAAGCGTCAACGGCGGCTTGCTGGTTCAGGACCGCGATCTCGGCCAGATCACCCGCAGCCAACTCAAGCTTGTGACCCGCCGGACCCCTAGTGAAGCCGAATTCGAGGATCTGCTTTTCGCTTGGCGTGTGGTCAAGTTTGTGAAATCAAACGCCATCGTCTATGCCAAGAACCGCCGTACCCTAGGGATCGGAGCGGGGCAAATGAGCCGCGTCTACAGCGCCCGCATTGCCGCCATCAAAGCGGGGGACGAAGAGTTGCAGGTCAAGGGCAGCGTGATGGCTTCCGATGCGTTTTTTCCCTTTCGCGATGGCGTAGACGCCGCGGCCCAAGCGGGGATCACAGCCGTCATCCAGCCGGGGGGGTCACTGCGGGACGAGGAAGTGATCGCGGCCTCGGATGAACACGGGGTCGCCATGGTGTTCACCGGGATGCGGCATTTTCGCCATTAGCGTCATGCAAACGATTTTGCGATGGGCTTGAGCGTCCTCATTATCGGAAACGGGGGACGAGAGCATGCGCTCGCTTGGAAGGCGGCGCGATCTCCGCTGGCCGATTGTGTCTTTGTGGCGCCCGGTAACGGAGGGACGGCCCTGGAGCCAGGGGTAGAAAACGTGCCTATTCCGGCCTCGGACATCGAGGCTTTATGCGCGTTCGCGCTGGAGAAAAAAATCACGCTGACTATCGTTGGGCCAGAAGCGCCTCTGTGCGCGGGGGTGGTAGATGCGTTCCAAGAACGCGGCTTGGCGTGTTTGGGCCCCAACAGAGCGGCGGCGGCGTTAGAGGGATCCAAGTCCTTTGCCAAGGTGTTCATGGCACGCAACGGTATCCCCACCGCGCCTTATGCGGTGTTCTCGGATTTCGCGGCAGCGGGCGCCTATTTGAAGACGCAGGCGTATCCCGTGGTGATTAAAGCCGATGGATTGGCAGGGGGCAAAGGGGTTTTCATTGTCCAGGATCAAGACCAGGCCATGGAAGCTCTGCGGTCCATCATGGCTCTAAACACCTTTGGCGCTGCCGGACACAGGGTCGTGATCGAAGAGTGGGTTGCAGGCGAAGAGGCGAGCTTCATGGTGCTCACGGACGGCGAGCATGTGCTGCCGCTGGCGAGCTCACAGGATCATAAAACCCTAGACGAAGGCGATCGAGGACCCAACACGGGGGGCATGGGGGCATACTCTCCCGCCACGGTCATCCCGGAGGCGATGCAAGGTCGGATCCTGAAGGAGATCATCGAACCGACCCTGAACGGCATGCAAGCCATCGACCGCCCTTATCGCGGATTCTTGTACGCTGGGCTGATGGTCAGGGAGGATGGATCTTCCGCGGTGCTGGAGTTCAATTGCCGACTTGGCGACCCCGAAACGCAAGCCATCATGCCGCGACTTCAGGGCGATTTGATCGCCCTCTGCCAAGCCGCGCTGAAAGGGGAGCTGGTGGGCATGCGCGCGCAGTGGGATCTCCGGCCCGCCTTGGGGGTGGTGGCCGTCTCCCAGGGTTACCCAGGAGAATATCGGAGCGGCCGCGTGATCCACGGCTTGGACCATCACCAGGACCCAGAGGTAACGATCTTTCACGCCGGCACCGCACTGCGCGATGGTGAGATCATCACCGCCGGGGGTAGGGTGCTGTGTGTCTGCGCACTAGGGAATAGTCTCGCCGAGGCGCAGCGAAAAAGCTATCGACGGATGCAGAGCATACACTGGCCTGGGATGTACTACCGGCGCGACATAGGCCACCGGGGGCTCGTTGGGCGGATTCGTGGCTTGGGCTGACTATCGCGAGCGGGTTTTTGTACCGCCGCGTCAAGCCCCGTAGTGGGATCAGAATGGATCCAGCGCGTTCAGACATTGAAGGTCCACCATCGGCCCCCAACGGATCGGATCGACCACTGCATCATCAGCGTTTCGGGATATTTGCCAGACTCGATCAAACCCCCTCTCCATCCCATTGGACAAAGTTCGCGAGCAAGCGCAAACCGGAGCGCTGGCTCTTCTCAGGATGGAACTGCACCGCAAAAAGATTATCGTGCGCCAGCGTGCAGGCGAAATCCAGGATGTAGTCTGTGGTCGCCGCCACTAGAGACGGGTCTTCGGGTTTTATGTAGTAGCTGTGAACGAAGTAAAAGCGTGCGTCTTGCTCTATTCCGTTCCACAGTGGATGGGGTTTCTGCTGTTTTACTTGGCTCCAACCCATGTGTGGGATTTTGAAGCGGCATTGTGTCGTCGGGTCTAGGGGTCCTTGCGCGAAACGCACGACCTTACCGGATATAAACCCCAATCCCGCCGTGCCGCCACCTTCTTCGCTATCCGTGAGCAGGCTCTGCAGTCCTAAGCAGATCCCGAGAAAGGGTTTTTTTGCCATCGCCTCACGGAGAGCTTCGTCCAGCCCAAGGGAACGAAGCCGGCGCATGCAGTCACCGATCGCGCCTTGGCCCGGAAACACCAAGCGATCGACGCCTCGCATCTCGCCCGGCGATTGGCATATTCGCACCTGGCCGCCCACGTGCTCGAGCGCTTTGGCGACCGAACGCAGATTACTCATGCCATAGTCGATGAGGGCTATAGTCGCCATGCCTTACAGTGTGCCTTTTGTAGAGGGAACGATCGTGCCACTTCGTGGGTCAGGCTCGCAGGCCATGCGCAAGGCCTTGGCGAAGGCTTTGAATACGCTTTCGATCACATGATGCGCGTTGCGCCCGCGAATAGTGTCGATGTGCAGGGTGATCAGGGCGTGATTGACCAAGCCGTGAAAGAATTCGTAGACCAGATCCACGTCAAACTCTCCCACCCGCGCCCGCGGGAAATCCACCTGGAAGGTAAAGCCCGGCCGTCCCGAGCAGTCGATCACGACCCGTGACAGGGCTTCGTCTAAAGGCACATAGGCATGCCCATAGCGGCGGATGCCGCGCTTCTCGCTCAATGCCTCTCTCAGCGCTTGGCCAAACGTGATCCCCACGTCTTCCACCGTATGGTGTGCATCCACCTGCAGATCGCCCGCCGCGCGAATCGCCAGATCGATCAAGCCGTGGCGCGCCAGCTGTTCCAGCATGTGGTCGAAAAACGGGATCCCGGTCTGAACGTCCGATTCGCCGCCGCCATCTAGATTCACGGTCACGGCGATTTTGGTTTCTTTGGTGTGGCGATTAACGGTCGCGGTACGTGTGATCATCTCTGTCTGTGAAAGTCAAGTACAATCTCGCGGCCAGTATACATAAGCCAGCCTGCCTCAGGACAGAGCCTTTTCGAAATCGATGACTGGACCGAATTTCCCAGGGATAGACGCGTTGCGATCGGTAAGGGAGTATTTGCTCGTCTTGCAAGACCGGATCTGTGCGGCCTTGGCCGCCGAGGACGGTCAGGGCGTGTTTCGGGAAGATGTGTGGGCGCGCCAGGACGGAGGCGGGGGTCGTACGCGCGTGCTTTACGACGGTAGCGTATTCGAGCAGGCCGGGGTTAACTTCTCCCACGTGCTCGGGGATGGGCTGCCGCCGTCTGCGACCGTAAAACGCCCAGAGCTCGCCGGTTGCCGCTTCCAAGCCTTGGGTGTGTCGCTGGTGGTACACCCGCGCAACCCCTATGTACCCACCTCGCACTGCAATGCGCGCTTCTTTTACGCAGACAAAGGTGCCGAACCGGTGTGGTGGTTTGGCGGTGGCTTCGATCTTACGCCTTATTACGGATCTGACGAGGATGCCCGCCATTGGCATCAGACCGCGCGACTGGCATGCACAGCCTTCGGTGAAGAGGTGTATCCGCGCTTCAAGCGCTGGTGTGACGAGTACTTCTACATCCGCCACCGCGATGAAAACCGCGGCATCGGAGGTTTGTTCTTCGATGATCTCAATGGCTGGGGCTTCGAGCGTTGTTTTGCCTTCCTGCGCAGTGTCGGTGATCACTATCTGCCCGCTTACTTGCCCATCGTTCAGCGGCGCAAAGCGACGGTCTATGGGGAGCGTGAACGCGACTTTCAGCTCCACCGCCGCGGGCGCTACGTGGAGTTCAACCTAGTATATGACCGCGGCACCTTGTTTGGGCTGCAGTCTGGCGGGCGCGCCGAGTCTATCCTGATGTCGCTCCCACCGCTGGTGCGCTGGCAATATGACTGGCGGCCGGAACCGGGAACGCCCGAGGCTCGGTTGTATGAAGTGTTTTTGAAGCCCAGAGATTGGGTATGAGGGGCAGCGAAAGGGCGACCTTGGCATGCTCCGGAATCGCGTGTCCCTCCGCAGCTCTGAAAACCTCCGCTCAGAGCTTGTGAAAAATCTGCTGCGCTCAGGATCTCGCAATTCGGCGGTGCTCGGAATCCTCATGTATTTCAATATACATTCCAGTTTCTGCGCTCCGGCGAAATGCGACCTCCCTTCGCTCGCAACGATTTTTTCAC
>JBOIEG010000160.1:0-2073 GCA_050740915.1 Gammaproteobacteria bacterium
CCCGCAGGCCAGATAGCTGTCCTCTCGCACACAGTCCTGGCTCGGATTCTGCGCCTCGATAGGCGCACTGGAATCTCGGCCAAGGAGGATCTGACGGCGCCTCCACAGACCTGCCGAAAGGACACAGTCGAACACGAGGTGGAGATCACCCGCAAAGTCTCGAGCAGATTGATAACGGTGGGTGGGGTTTTTAGCGAGAACACGCTCCATTACGATTTCCAACACGGGGGGAATATCGGCCCGGTAGTGTCGCAGGGGCGGGGGCGAAGAGTTGAGGATCTTATGCTGGATGGGAGAGGTTTTGCGCGGCAAACGGGTGTTTACCCGTGACCATCTCGTATAACACGATACCCAGCGAAAACAGATCGCTCTTCGAGCCCACGGATGTTTTTTCGATTTGCTCCGGTGACATGTAAAGCGGCGATCCGGCATCGGCGAGGTCGTGTCCTGAGCTTTGGGAAAACGCGATACCGAAATCGCTTAGCTTGACCTCCCCCTCCTCGGTGAGCAGGATGTTTCTGGGCTTTATGTCACGGTGTACCACTCCCTTGTTATGGGCATACTCTAACGCCGAGGCGCATTTCACCAGAATAGAGACGGCATCGTATAGAGGCAGCAAGCGGTCAACGCGACAGAAATCCTGTGCTGTCCGAGCTCCCGGCACGTATTCCATTACGATGTAATGCGGATCGCTGTCCATACAAGCGCCGTGGATCGATACGATGTTCGGATGGTCCAATAACGCTCCCAACCTCGCCTCATTGGCGAACAGAGCTCGAGTCAGTTCGCCGTCGGGGCCCGTAAGCTGCTCTGCGGTGACGATCTTGAGGGCAACCTCTCGACCGGTGTCAGGGTCTTCGGCCAGGTATACGGTCCCCATGTTCCCGCGGCCCAGCAATTTTAAAAGTCGGTATTTCCCTACCGTGTCTTGTTCTGTGATTGATCCGGCCATAACCTGGTTTTCCTCAAAACGAGTCAAAATATTGTCGGGTTTTGACGATATGCTCCAGAATAACCCAAAAACTGGCATGCTTGGTTTGCGCCAAGCAAGAGAGGCAAGAGAGGCAAGATAAATACCAGGGTGCAGAGAGGAGGCGGGTTTGGCAGGAGCGATGCAGTGGCTTGCTGCTAGGCTTAGACCGCGGGTGGTCTTCCTTCGGTCGAGCTTGACTCCACAGGGCATCGGCACGTCCACACGCCCTCCGCGCGGCGGATCAGCTGGGGCCAAATTTCCTCGGCTTTTCTTTCGAAGATGAGGTCGGTATCAGCTTGCAAAAGATACCAGCTTCCTTGCTGCAGCTCGAATTCGAGCTGCCCCGGTCCCCAACCGGCATAGCCCGCGTAATACCGTAACGCAGTGTGAGGCCCCTTCACCAGTTTCCTCGCCACGCTTTCGCTCGTGGCTAAGTAGATGTCGTTTACAATGGGCTTCGCTTCACTCAAACGATGCCGGGTTTTCACCAATAGCATAATGCTGCTTAGTGCAACCGGGCCGCCGATATGGACGGGATGGTTCTCCTTGGCGAGCTCCGGTATTTGGGGCAACGCGAGCGAAACGGGAACTTGCGTGGCTCTGTTTATGATCAGCCCCGCCGTGCCAGTGGGTTTGTGCTCTAAAAGCAGCACCACGCTTTCCCGAAAGTTCGGATCAATCAAGGTGCGACTCGCGATCAGAAACGCGCCCGCTTGCGGCTTAACCCGCAGCGGAGGCGACGGCGCCCCTCGGAAGCGATCGCTTTGTCCCTGCGGGACCCAAGTTTCGGCGGCACTCGTCGCACACGCCGTCAACCACAGAGCCAACACCGTACAAACGAGCATTACGCTTACCATGCCCACAACGAACGCTTTAAAAGCGGAACCGAACAATGATCTTTACCTTACGCTGGGCCGCATCTCGGCACAAGATCTAGAACACGATCTATGTTCGTCGCGGCCATGAATATCAGCTAGTGTAGTGTCCCTTAAATAACTTTACAGTTAAGCCGCCTTCTTTTTCCCTCGGGGCAGGGTGGATCCGGGCTTGATCTGCTCCATCTTGACCCGCGCCCGCTCGATCTTCTTGATGATGTCCTC
>JBOIEG010000161.1:0-3777 GCA_050740915.1 Gammaproteobacteria bacterium
TCCCCATGTCTCCAGCTGCGTGCGTTCAGCCGGCTGCAACTTGATCGCCACGCTGGTGGTCGGCATGAGCGAGACCATAGCAATCACTGGAAAGTCTGTAAAGTTATTTAAGGGACACTACACTAGAGGATGGGGAAGCACGGCAGTTAATGGAGAAGGTGATCGCGCTCATGGTGGAGCTGGGGGAGGCGGCCTTGGCGGAAGGCTCGATCGCCCAAGCCAAGGACTATCGCGACCGGGTGGAATCGCTTACGACCAAATATGGAGTGAGTGCCGAGTCAGCAGCGGCGCTAAGCAAGCATGTTGCGGCCGAAGAAACGCGGCTCGCCGACATGTAGCGCGAGAGAGTGGTTCGTACTCAGCGCGAACGGCGTGTAGAGCGGCTGCTTGAGAAGGCACGCCAGGGGTTGGCGGCGGGCAGGCTGACCGAGCCCCGGAAAGACAATGCGATGCCCCATGCCCGAGACGTGCTTTCTCTAGCACCACAGGACATGCAGAGGCCCGGGAGATTTTGGGTAAGGTGCTGCAGGGCAGCGTCGCGCGTGGCGAAAAGGCGCTGGGGGAAGGCGATCTGGCGCAGGCCGACGCGCTGCGCGACACCGCCCGATCGCTGGTCGCACAGTATGGGTTGGCCGATCACGAGTTGGCTCTGCTCGATCGGCGTATCGTCGAGGAAGAACAGGGGCTGGCCGAGCGCGAGGCGCGCCTTGGCGCGCTCGTGGAGAAAGCCGAGCGCGCGCGTGAGGCAGGCCGTTGGACCGCACCCGCCCGGGATAACGTGCTCGGCTTTGCGCGGCAGATCCTGGACCTCGCGCCCGCACACACAGGTGCCCGGCAGCTCATCGCCCAGACGGTAGCCAAAAGCTTGGAGGCGGCGGCGTCGGCCTTGAATCGCGGTGAGATCGAGAAAGCCAGGGTGCACAGTGAGCAAGCACGGGAACTGGTGCAGCGATACGAGATAGTGAGCACCGAGTTGAACTGGCTCACCGAGCGGATCGCCGCAGAGGAGCACCGCCGCCAGGAGGTCGAGCAGCGGGAAGCGCGGCGCAAGGCCCGCACCAAGGATCTTCTGGAAAGAGCGCGCGAAGCCTTCGCGGCAGGCAGATTGTCCCATCCGGAGCGAGACAATGCCTTGGCCTATGCGGGGGAGGTGTTAATCCTAGCGCCCGGAAACACAGATGCCCGGGGACTGATAAGCGAGATCCTGCAGTCCACTGTTGCGCAGAGCGAGCAGGCGTTAGGCCAAGGGGATCTCGACCAGGCCAAGACCTTGCGCGAAACCGCCCGTTCCTTAGTGGAGGAATATGAATTAGCCGATAGCGACTTGGTCCGCCTCGATCGGGGGATCGCCGACGAAACGCAGAAACTGGCCACCCAAGCGGCACGCGAGGCGCGCATCAGCGAGCTCATGGACAAAGCTAACAAGGCGCGTGCGGCGGGCCGTTGGGCGGAGCCTGGGGCGGACAGCGTGCTTGCCTACGTGAGTCAGGTCCTGGGGCTCCTGCCCGAACATCAAGGCGCATGGGAGCTGGTCGCGCAGACTGTGGCGTGGACGCTCGAGCTTGCCGAAGCGGCCTTCGATCGGGGCGAGCTGGACAAAGCCAAATCGCTCAACGAGCAGGCCCAGAAAATAGCGCGCCAATACGCGGTAGCGGGCACAGACCCAGAAGGCCTCGCCCAGCGCATCGCCGCCGAGGAGCGCCGTCGGCAGCAGCTCGGGCAGAGGCAGGCGGAGACGGCAGCACGGCTCGAAGAGCTGACCCGACGGGCAAACAAGGCGCTTGCCGCCAACAACCTCACCGCCCCCAAGCGCGATAACGTGGTTGCGTACGCCCGCGAGTTGTTCGCGCTGTCGCCCCAGGATGCACAGGCGCAGCGACTCCTCGGGGCCGTGATCGAGCGCTACGTCGCAATGGCCGACAAAGCCCTCGCCGAGGGCGAGATCGGGCCGGCGCAAGCTGCGCAGCAGAAAGCACGCGATGTGGCGGCCGAGTTTGGGATCGCGAACAACGATCTCGTGCGCCTTGGCGAACGCATAGCGGCGAAGGAGCTGCAGCTTGCCGAGGCTGAAGGCAAGCGTGGGGAGGCGCGGCGCGTCGCCGAAGCTAAAGCGGCTGAGGAAGAGAAGCGGGGCGTTGCCGAAGCCAAAGCAGCCGAAGAAGGGGAGAAAGCGGCGCGAGTCGACGACATCGACGGCCTCTTAGAGAAGGCCACGAAAGCCCTCGCGGCCAACCGACTCACTACGCCGGCGGGTGATAATGCGGTTGCTTACGCGGCGGAGATCCTGAAGCTCGAACCGCAACAAGCGGGGGCGCAGCGGATCTTATCCGACGCAGCCGGCTGGTATGTGTCGTCGGCTGAACGTGCCTTGGCGGAAGGCGATCTGAACAAGGCGCAACGCTACCAACAAGCGGCGCAAAAACTCGTCACGGAGTATCCGCTGACACATATTGAGGTCCAAACCCTTGGCGAGCGCATAAGCTATGAGCTAAAGCAGCAGGCAGAAACCGCTCGCCGGAAGAAAGATGAGGAACCACGGCGCCTTGCCCGCCAGCACGAAGCGAAAAAGGCAGCTCAGGCCGAACAAATCGATAGCTTGTTGCGGAAAGCCCAACAAGCCTTGGCTGCGAATCGCTTCACTTTCCCAGCCGGCGACAATGCCGTCGACTATGCAGGCCAGGTGCTAAGCTTGCAGCCGAAGCATGCGCAGGCGCGGCGGATCCTGGAGGAGATAATCGGCCGCTTGGTTGCTTTAGGTGAAGTAGCGCTCGCCAAGGGCAAGCTGGAAGAGGCACAAAAACAGCAACGGGCGGCGCAGCGTGTAATTGCGCAATACCGCCTGCCCGAGGTCGAGCTTCGCAGTTTCAGCGGGCGCATCGCGCGAGCCGAGCGGCGGTTCACCGAGGAGCAGGCTGAGAAAGCGCGTGCTGCTACCCTGAATGCCACGCCAGAGGGCGACTCGCTACCGCAAAAGGGCCCAGAGGTATCGGCGCCCGAGGCATCGAGACCGGAGCAGCATCCTAAGCGGACACCTATATTTAGAACCTTTTAACGTCCCACGTTCTAACTTTTTGAGGAATGTTTTTGATGAAAAATCCAGCGATCGTCGTATAAAGAGCAATACCGTGGTGACGCTCATGCTTGCCGCTTGGCTTGGCGTATGGTCAGGGGAGGTGCTGGCAATCGGGAAAAGCCAGAGCGAACACGCCCTCCGCATCACGAAGTCGCTCGCCGAGGCGCGCACGGCCTTGGCCGAAGACCGCCTCACCATACCGTCGGGGAACAATGCCGTAGCCTATGCGCAACAGGTCCTAGATCTCGCACCTGGGGATCCGGAAGCGCAGAAGATCCTCGAATGGGTGGTCGCGCGCTACCAAGCGCTAGGCGAAAACACTTTGACGCGCGCGCAAGGCGAGATGCAGCGGGCGTTAGGTCGTGCGGAGACCTATCAACATAGAGCTGAAGGGGTAGCAAAACGGTTCCAGTTACCGGAGCGTTCGCTTGAGCCCCTCGACCGGCGCATGGCAGCGATAAAGGAGGAATTGCAGTCACCCGGTTTGCACCGGGCCGTGCGAGATATCATCGATCGCTACGTGCAACTTAGCGAGACGGCGCTAGCGCAGGGTGCGGTCGAGGAAGCGCGCCTGGATCTAGTGTAGTGTCCCTTAAATAACTTTACAGTTAAGCCGCCTTCTTTTTCCCTCGGGGCAGGGTGGATCCGGGCTTGATCTGCTCCATCTTGACCCGCGCCCGCTCGATCTTCTTGATGATGTCCTC
>JBOIEG010000162.1:0-1208 GCA_050740915.1 Gammaproteobacteria bacterium
CAGCAGGTAGGGTGTGTCACGATCGCATTGACGGAAGTGGCTCATGCACGTTCGCTCATTGAATCCATTGCCGATCCGATCGGTTTGCACATAAAAAGTTCCGCCTTAAGTCCGACAGGCTCCTAGGGTGTATTTCGCCTCGTCAGAACCCGCCGCTACGGCGGTCAACCCCCCGCCGGTGGAGGAAAGCTCGAGCTCACCCTGCAAGAGATACAGCGATAACTCGTCTCGGTCTCCTTGTTTAAATACGTACTCTCCGGCGCGGTAATCAACAACGCGCGCGCGTTCCACAAGTTGACGCCGATGCTCTGGCGACAAGCGGTTAATTGGCACCAGCTTTTCTGTCGCGCCGTTCAAATCAAGCGATGTTTGTTGGGACATTTCGGCCTATCCACCAAAAGTTGCACACGTATCTTACTATCGGCAAGTAAAAAAATATCTTTAGGGCACTTCGACTAATTCGAAGTGCCCGCCCTCACAGGGACGTGAGGACATTGGTCAATCACGCCTTAAGTGATCGACCAATGGAGCAAAGCAAAAACCGCGCTTTTTGCTTTGCGATTCGCTAAATTGCAAGGAAGCAATTTAGCGAAGTGCTCTTTAGGGCCCTTCGATTAATTCGAAGGGCCTTTTAGGGAATGGGATCGGGTCTGGTCTATCTACGCTTCGCCGGATATGCAGTTACTCAGCGGCAACTGCGGAGGATCAAGAGAAAGACCGAATGGGGCCGCCTGAAGCCGATGGGGCGCTTACTGTGCCAGCAAAAAAACGCCCCTTTTCCGCACGCAGGTGACTGGTTGTCGGCGCTTTACGCGATGGATTTGACGACCTGTGTCAAGAAACTAGCGGTCTCGCTGCAGAAGTGGGCTATCTATCCAAACTCCGCAAACCGCTAACAGACTGATTGGGGATTCTTTTCAAGGAACAGACGTGAGGCGCTAATGCCACCCGCTAGGCCCCTCAAAGGGTCCGACTCCCGGCCCAGCCTCCAAGACTCTTTGATCATTATCGGAACAGCGCAGAATCAGAGCTGTCCTGGGCAAAGGAACCGCCTCTTGGCCGAGACCTTATCAAATATCTAATTATTTGCCTCCTCCGCAGAATTTGTGGGTACTGATCTGAGGCGTATTTATGCATCTGATTCATTACTTGGAATAAAGTTACGTTCTATAGGTCCGAAATTTTGGGTATCAAAAAATCTGTTGGGC
>JBOIEG010000163.1:0-4406 GCA_050740915.1 Gammaproteobacteria bacterium
CCGCAGAAATACCCCCGCGCTGGGTGGGAGGTTTAGCACCCCACGCTTGAGGAGTCGCGTCTTCGCATTGTAGAAACCCTTCAGATTCAGACCCCGCGCGCGGGCATACTCCACCATCGTCTGCCCCGCCGCTTCGCAGGCCCGGAGGTGATCCAGCCACCTGCGGCTCTCTTTGGAAAGATTCTCTGGATGATTCGCCAACACCGCTGTCCTCCTCTCATTGGCCCAAGGACAGTCTGACAACAAATCAATCCGCAAAACAGATGGGGTTGGCTAACCGCTTACGTTAGTGTATCCCTCTTAAATCCTTTTATAAGGAAAAGGTACAGTCTTTTACTGATGACGACGATAATCACGGTCCAAGACTGGATCCGCCGGCCAGGTACAGAAGCCGCTAGGCGAGGCACACCAGCGTACGCCTATTAAGGGAAAACCTGCCCGTGTTCAGAAGCCTTTGGCGAAGCTTACGCCATACTTTGGAATTCGCCTCGGGCAGTTCCGGTAAGGCTTGTCTCATAGCCTGCACAGAAAGCTTCGACACGCCCCTGTCCACAAACAACTGACGAATCTGCTGCACGTGTTTCTGGACTGTCTCACCCTGACCCAGCACATGAGGTTCATACGGAACCGCGGTGAAGTTTGGCATCACACGCCGTAGTTGGGCCAAGATCTGTTCCGGCTTGTTGTGGAACAGCCAGAAGTCCGTCCTGGGTGCTTTGCCATCCACGGTGAGCCTACAAGCTAGGCGCGATAG
This sequence comes from Gammaproteobacteria bacterium, assembly GCA_050740915.1. Classification (GTDB taxonomy): domain Bacteria; phylum Pseudomonadota; class Gammaproteobacteria; order JBOHHR01; family JBOHHR01; genus JBOHHR01. Next base: position 755 of record JBOIEG010000163.1, read on the forward strand.
CGCTTGGTACACCATATGGGCGTGTTCCGACAGTCGCGTATTCGCCGTCTCTGCTTGGTCAATATCAAACATGAAGTCCCGCCGCTGTCCGGCAATGTTGCTGGCTAGCTGCTCCGGGCGCATGTACGTGATACCTATGTGCGTGGCGTGTTGTAGTGCACGGTACTTGTTGACCCCGGACACCTTGCCCCACGACACACATTCCACAAGGTCCATGTCGTCATTGGCGAACGCCTTCAAGCGGTCCCCTGTTGATTCCACGCCGTCCCTGTCAGCCATCGTAAACACTACGAACGTCCTGCCCACCCGCCGCACCAGCTCCGCAATCTCGCGGTACAGATCGCGGTTCTTGTCTGGGTTATCGACCGTGTTCCGACCGACGTTGGTCTTGCCCCAGTGAATTACCACCTGGCTGTAGTCCTTGGGCACCGTCAACGGTACGATACGGAGTGAAGGGTCATGCTGCTGTAGCTTTCGAATGGTTCCGCTAGCGTCAAGAACCACAATCTTGTCCAGTTCGTCGGGGACTTCAACTACGAAGGACAACACGGTGGTATTGTCCCCGATAGGCTTCACAAGCGCCTTCCGCGAAGCCAGGCCGCTCACGATTTCCAAGTTGTCTTTAGTAAGCTTCAGTGCTTCATCCAGATCCCCGCCCGTCCATGGTGGGAATTCCACGGTATCCCCCGGCGTTGCGTTGTCGACAATCTTTTCCACGTCGCCCAAGTACGCGTCCGCGGCGTTGTGATCTTGGTCTAAGCTGGGACCTTTGACATACCCACGCTTCACGTACTTGTAGTACGTCCGCCACTTCCCAATCTTTTGCGTCAGGTCCAGCACGGGCACGGATTTCGGCGTTGTTGCAATCAAGCTTTCATCCCAAATCAATTGCCGGGGCCTGCCCTTGTAGGTCAGTAGGTATGAGACTTGGCTTGTACGCACCCGCTGTTGCGTCACCAACATAATGGGAAAGTCTTCGGCATTTTCACGCGTAAACTCTTCCTGCGAATTCCACACACCAATCTTGTCTGCGGGAACCTTGAATTCGTCTTGTAGGGTTTTGGCTAGTTCACGCTGCTGTGCGATTGTTCCTGTCGCCACGAATGCTCCCCGGTCTGATCGTGCTTGCAAGGCGCAGAGATAGGTGGCCACCGTAGATGTCTTGCCACCACCTGTAAAGAGAGGAAGCACAAGTCTGGACGGTTCCTCAGTCAGCCCGTTTCGCGCGAGTGCTTTGGCTATGAACCGTATTGCGTTCTCGTGTGCTGTAGACAACGGACCGTTGTTGCGCGTCATGAAGTCTACGGCCAGCGTCGCAGCCCGGTGTTCCAGCTTGTCCGCTAACATCAGGTCCGTGTCGGGCACACTGGGCAAGTACGCGTCCAACACGGGGCATTCGTGCCGTAGCTTCCCCAGCCGTTTGTGTGGGTCTGCGGTGAAGGCTTCCGGGTCGAAGCTTTGCCAGATTCTTTCCACGTCGCCCGGCCGGTACTTGGGGCTCTGCCTAGACCAGTCGTTGCACGCGTCCAGCACGTTTTGCGTGTTGCCCCAGATGGACATGACGCACCAAAGCGTGTCCCGCCAGTCGGCATATCCTATGTTGGGGTCAATTAGTTTTAGCTCAGCGTCGACCATGTCCAGCGCTTTGCCCGTGGGTTCCCACGTGACGACCGTGCGTGGTTGCCGCGTAGCAAGCAATGCTTCAAACCGTTCCGGCAAGGTTGCCAGCGGCCGGTCATCGACGACTGTGTATGCACGCCCGTCGACCGACGAACCCGGACCTACGACGTACCCAAGGTTGCCCTTAAGGTCGACACCTTCCAGCACGTTGTTTCTGGAACCGAGTAGCGTGTTTGTGCGGTAGTAATAATGCTTGCCACCGTTTGCCGTAGCCGCGGTGTAGGTGGGGGGAAGTTCAATCCCTGCTGTCTGTAGCGATAAGAAGCCGTTCTTATCGTTCTTATCGTCAACGTCCACAACGGCAAAGAAGCCATCGCTGTACTCACCAGTCCTAATGCCGTAGTTACCGGCTGGCACAGGTCCATAGACGGCGTCGTAGAATCCGTTGCTCAGGGCTGTAGGCTCTTTGGTGTTCGGGGCTAGGGGCAATGTTCTATACATCTGCATTGTAAAGCGTCCATGTGATTCCGCGTTGCGGTGGTGGTCTAATCGGTATCGGGGCAGCGGGAGCGGCTACAGGCGTCGGCTGTGGCAGTGGCACTACTGCGGGCGCTATAGCCGCACCGCCTTGGGGCGGCGCTATTACCCGGTGCAGCCGCAGCAGGTCCAGCAACTTCTGCGTCGGTTCAAAGCCGGCGTCGACGTAGCCCTTCTGGGCCAGCGCAGACAGAACCACTCCTAGTGGCGGAGCTGCGCCCCTAAGCGGAGGTCTGGCCCACACGGCTTTCTATTAAGCGACCATTCTGTAGCCAGTTGGTCGGCTTCATCCTTGGTTGTGAAAAGCTGGCCTTTGTCTTTGCCCTTAGTAACTAAGTAACCCTCTTCATACGGACCTATGTTCGCACGCGTAACGATGAAACTACCTACGTCATTTGGACGCCCGGCTAGATTCCATTCCTTTAAAACTCGTTGGGAGTAGATCCACTACTGACTTTTGAATCAACGAGTTAGGCGGTGACTGGGCCTGTGATATGACAGTTTTGTTTGGTGGATGGATGAGATGAAGGGGCAGGACATCTCACGGATAATAGGAAGTGCTCAAACAAACCAAAATCCGGAGGACTGCCCCGAATGAAAGTTTTACATGAACAGGCGTCGTACGCTACCGCGGAGAGATCCTTTGATCGTCTGCAGGCATTTTTAGCACGGCGGCGCTTATCGACTGAACCGGTCCATAACATGGAGGGTTTTGAGCGTGAGCTGCATGAGTATTTTGTGGCGGCCGAGCGGGAGGTATTGGCCGAGGAGTTGGCGCGGTTGGATGTGGATCTGCCGGCAGTGACGATTGGGGGGAAGCTGTGCCGGCGGGTGGTGCGCTGTGAAGAGACCTATGTGAGTGCGGCGGGTCCGGTGCGGGTGATGAGGACGCTCTATCGGGGTGGTTGTGCTGAGGAGCGGACGCTGTGCCCGCTGGAGCTACGTGCGGGCATTGTAGAGGGCCGCTGGACGCCGCTTGCGGTCCGGCAGGTGGCCTTTGTGGTGGCGCACCTGACGCCGCAGGAAGGCGAAGATCTATTTCGGGAGTTAGGGGACATGAGGCCGTCTAAATCGAGTCTTGACCGGCTGCCCAAGCAGCTTGCGGCATGCTGGGAGGCGGAGCGCGCTCGCTTTGAAGCGATGCTGCGTGCCCAAGAGACGGTGCCCTTGGAAGCCGCCACGGTAGTGGTCTCGCTCGATGGGGTAATGGTGCCGATGAAAGACGGGGGGCGTGCACAGAAACGCGATGAAGCCAAGGCACAAGGCAAACGCACCTGCGGCCCCGCGGGCCATTCGAAAGTGGGATGCGGCACGTTGAGTTTCTATGATGCTGAAGGGGATCGTGTCCTTTCGGCAGGTCTGTGGAGACGCCGTCAGATCCGCCTTGGCCGAGATTCCAGTGCGCCTATCGAGGCGCAGAATCCGAGCCAGGACTGTGCGCGAGAGGACAGCTATCTGGCCTGCGGGTAGTCGATTAGCGCGGAGTTCCGAGGAA